>JBEBIR010000045.1:0-13760 GCA_040080315.1 Gemmatimonas sp. | reverse complement strand
GAGTTCGGCCGCCGCACGGATCGCGACATCCAAATCAACCACCGCATGATTCACCATCGCCTGTTCGGCGCGCTCGCGCTCGAAGATGCGGGCGAGGTCGCGCGCCTTGTTGCACACCCACGGCCCGTTGACGGCCGGATTGTCCAGCGGTGTAACGCGATCGATGCGCGTGTTCAGATGTCCGTCCAGCGCCTGCAATCTCCACTCCGGCTTGCGATGCCAGATGTTGATGCTGCACCCTCGCTCGCAGCCGGGGCACACCGATGGCGTGGCCTTGAGATACCACACACGGGCGTGATCCAGCAGTTCGCGCGATAACAGCGCGCCCACCGGACAGATGTCGATGACGTTGTCCGAATAGGCGTCCTCGTCGAAATTCGCGTCGGCCGCCGGGCGAATCAGCGAGTGATCGCCGCGATTCTGCACGCCCAGGGCGTTCGACTTGGAAATCTCCGCGGTGAACCGCACGCAGCGTGAGCACATGATGCAGCGCTCGTTGTCCAGCATGATGCGCTCGGACAACGCATAGAACTTGGTGGCGTGCGTCTTCGGGTCACGCGACAGCGACGGCATGCCGTTGTGCGCGAAATGATGGTCCTGCAGCAGGCATTCGCCCGACTTGTTGCAGATGCCGCAGTCCACCGGATGGTTGAGCGTGATGAACTGCATCGTGTCCTTGCGCAGTTCCTTCACCTTCTCCGACTCGGTGAGCACCCGCATGCCCTTGGTCACCGGCATGTTGCACGAGATGTCGAACCAGGCGCCGCCCTCGGCTTCCACTTCGACCATGCAGATTCGGCAGTTGCCGGGCACCGACAGCTTCGGATGCCAGCAGAACGACGGGATGTCGATCCCCGCCGCCACGGCCGCCTGCATCACGGTCTGGCCGGTCTCCGCCTGCAGTGGCTGATCATTGATGAAGAACTCAATCATGGATCAGCACCTCCAGCCGTCCGTCGAACATCGAGCGCTTGTTCTCGATGTAGTACTCGAACTCATGTCGGTATTTGTCGAGGATTCCCACCGTCGCGTAGCCCGCAGCATCGCCGAGTCCGCAAATGGTGGTGCCATCATTGGCGTTCGAGATCTGGTACAAGCGATCGATGTCGGACGGGACGCCGCCGCCGTCCACGATGCGCGTGCTGATCTTCTCCAGCCACCCCATACCTTCGCGACACGGGGTGCACTGTCCGCAGGACTCGTGGTGATAGAAGCGCATCATCACCTGCAACATCCGCACCATGCACGTGCCTTCCGCCACAACAATCATGCCCTGCGAGCCCACCTGCGAGCCAGCATCAAGGAACGACTTGTGGTCGTACGTGAGCGGCATGATATCCTCGGCGGTCAGCACTTTCGTGGAGATGCCGCCGGGAATGACACACTTGAGCGCCGTGCCACCGAGCATGCCGCCGCATTCGTTGGCCAGAAAGTCCGCGAACGGATAGCCGTATTCCAACTCGTATACGCCAGGCGTGTTGATGTGGCCGGACACGGACACGAGCGAGGTACCGGGACTCTTTGGCGTGCCGATCGCCTTGAACGCCGCCGATCCGTGCTTCACGATGAACGGCACGTTGGCAATCGTCTCGACGTTGTTCACGACCGTGGGCTTCTGATACAGCCCCTGCACCGTGAGTCGCGGCGGGCGATTGCGCGGATAGCCCTTCTTGCCCTCCAGCGATGTCAGCATCGCCGACGCCTCGCCGCACACATACGACCCCGCACCACGATAAATCACCAGATCGCAGGAAAAATCACTGCCGAGAATGTTCTCGCCGAAGAGTCCTGCGTCGTAGGCTTCTTCCAATGCCGCCGCAAGCCGGCGATACGACAGGTCAAACTCGCCGCGAATGTAGACGAATGAATGTCGACCCTGGAGCGCATACGATCCCAGCAGCATTCCCTCAAGCAGCAAATGCGGCGCATGCTCCAGCAGCCAGCGGTCCTTGAAGGTACCGGGCTCGCCCTCGTCCGCATTCATGCACAGGTAGTGCGGCTGACCATCGTTGAGCTTGATGACCTGCCACTTACGTCCTGCGGGGAAGGCGGCGCCG
Source organism: Gemmatimonas sp. (assembly GCA_040080315.1). GTDB lineage: Bacteria > Gemmatimonadota > Gemmatimonadetes > Gemmatimonadales > Gemmatimonadaceae > Gemmatimonas. Next base: position 11,703 of record JBEBIR010000045.1, on the reverse strand, counting down.
CCGTGACCCAGGATTCCCGCCGCCAGGACTTCCTTGGTCACTTCCTCCGGCTGCATCTCGCGCAGCGCTTTCGCCAGCGTCTCATAGCCGCCGCGCGCCTTGTAGTCCGCCAGCGTGTGCGAGGTATCCGTAATCTCGAAATCCATGAACACTTTGCGGCCGGTCATTTCACAGGCTCCGCCGCCAGCGTGTCGAGCAGGGCGTCCACCGTGGACGTCTTCAGGTTCTCGTGATACGTGTCATTCACCATCATCATGGGCGCCGTGCCGCAGGACCCCAGGCACTCGGCCGTCGTCAGCGTGAAGCACCCATCCGCCGTTGTTTGTCCGGGCGCGATGCCCAGTTTGGTCGTCAGGTGGTCCAGCAATCGCTCCGCACCGCGCATCGAGCACGAGACGTTGTGACACACCTGCAGATGATGACGGCCAATCGGTTTTCGGCGCAGCATCGTGTAGAACGCGAGCACCTCTTCAATCTGGATGCGCGGCACGCCGAGGTACTCCGTGAGTTCCTCGATGTCACTGTCGGCGACGTAGCCACGGTCCTCTTGAATGCGCCGCACGCAGGGAATCACCAGCGACGATTCAAAACCCGGCGGATAGCGCCGCTTCATTACTTCGAATTCGGGGATCAGGTGCTTCATCGATCGCACTCCCCGCCGATCATATTCACCGATCCGAAGGTGGTGACCACGTCGGCCAGTTGGCCGCCGTCCAACATGCGATGCACACCACCCATGTGCACGAAACTGGGACTGCGCACATGCACCTTGTGCGGCACGCCGCCGCCGGCACTCACGACGTAAAACCCGAGTTCTCCATTGGGCGCTTCGTGCGCCAGATAGATATCGCCGGCCGGCACCTGCGGTCCTTCCATCACCAGCTTGAAGTGATTGATCAGGGACTCGATTTCCGAATACACGAGAGTTTTCGGCGGAAAAATGCAGCGTCGGTCGTCCACGTTGATCGGCCCCTCGGGCAGCATGTCCATCAGCTGGCGGATCATGTGCACGGATTCGTCCATTTCACGCATGCGCACGTAGTAACGGTCATAGTTGTCACCGTTGATCCCCACGGGCACTTCGAAATCGAGTTCCGCGTAGGCCAGGTACGGCGCGTCCTTGCGCAGGTCGCGCGGCGCGCCCGTCGAGCGAAGAATGGGACCGGTGAAACCCCAGTTGATCGCGTCGGCGGTGCTGATCACGCCGACATTGCGCGTGCGGTCAATGAAGATTCGGTTGCGATCCACCAACCCGTGGACACGCCCGATGAAGTCCTCGTACTGCGTGAGAATCTCCTTCAGGCGCGTCAGCCAGCCATCAGGCAAGTCCTCGGCCAGTCCGCCAATGCGACTGTATGAATACGTCACGCGCGCGCCGGTGAGCGCCGCCAGATGCTCGTACATGTAGTCGCGAATCATCACCAGGTAGAGGAAGGCGGTCATGGCGCCCAACTCCATCAGCGCCGCCGCCACACACGTGAGGTGATCCGTCAGTCGCGAATACTCGGACAGCAGCGTGCGCAGATACTTCGTGCGCGGCGTGATCTCGATCCCCATCAGGCGCTCGACCGCATCGCAATACGCAAACCCGTTGATGAGCGCCGAGCAGTAATTCAGGCGATCGCAGTAGGGAATGAGATTGTGCCAGGTGTGATCCTCGCACTCTTTCTCAAAGCCTCGATGCAGGTATCCGCAGTGCACGTCGGTGCGCAGCACTCGCTCGCCATCGAGCTCGGCGATGATCTGCACTGTGCCGTGCGTGGCCGGATGCGACGGACCGAGATTCACGATCACCGATCCGTCGCGCGAGTGCGACGTGATGGCGGAGCGAACCGTATTCGGAATGATGAGTTCGGCAGTCACCGATCAGAACCGGTAGGGCACGAGCGGCTGCTCGAACTGTTTCGGGTAGTCCTTCCGCAGCGGGTGACCTTGGAATCCCTCATACAGCAGGATCGGCCGCAGGTCATCATTGCCCTCGAACACGATGCCGTACATGTCGTGGCACTCGCGCTCCATGTAAGCCGCGGAGCCGTACAACGGGCGCAACGTGGGCACCACCGGAGCCGCTTCGGGAACGTGCGTCTTGAGACAGACGCGGACCTTGTGGGTCGTGGAGTAGAAGTGGTGGACCACCTCGAAGCGCAACGCCCGCTCGGGCCAGTCCACGGCGGTGACATCGAGAAACAGGTCGAATCCATGCGTCGACTTCAGGCGCTCGACCGTCGCCAGTATCTGCGATGGAGCGAGTTCGCACACCAGGACGCCATGCGACACGGCTGCCGGTGCGCCACCTTCTGAGAACTCCTGCTGCAGCACGTCAAAAATGGGCGCGGTCACAATCAGAACTTGTCGTTGATGATGTGATGATGACCGTTCGCGATGAGCTCCTGCAGTTTCATGATGCCGTCGATCACCATCTCCGGGCGGGGCGGGCAACCCGGAATGTAGATGTCCACCGGAATGATCTTGTCGATGCCGGGCAGCGAGGCATAGTTCTGGTAGAAGCCGCCACTGGTCGCGCACACGCCGAAGGCCATCACCCACTTCGGCTCGCACATCTGCTCGTAGACCTTGAGCAGGATTGGCGCCTGCTTTTGCGTGACGGTGCCCACGATCATCAACAGGTCGGCTTGCCGCGGCGAGAAGCGCGGCAGCGCAGCACCAAAACGGTCCGTGTCATACGCCGACGCGCTGACGGCCATGAATTCCATGGCACAGCACGCGGTCACGAACGGATACGGGAACAACGAGAACTTTCGCGCCCAGCCGACCAGTTCGTCCTTCTTGGTCGTGATGTACTCGAACGTTCCCGCCTTCTCGCGCGGCGGCATCGTGACGACTGGGAGTGGCTTCCCGTACATCGTTACTCCGTAACTGCTTCCAGAAGCCGCGCTTTATATACGTACAGCAGGCTCAGGACCAGCAGGAAGACAAAGAGGAAAAACGTGAACAGCAGGAATCCCGTCAACGGTTGCGCACCCAAAGCCCAGATGAACAGGAACATGGTCTCGAGGTCGAACAGAATGAACAGGATCGCCACGCCGTAGTATTTGATCGGCACGGCTTTGACGTTCACCACATCGTTCGTCATCACGCCGCATTCGAACGGCTCCATCTTGATGGCGTTGTTGTGCGGCTTCGGTCCCAGCAACCGATTGAGCCCCAGCACCAGGCCGACGAACGCGACAATCGCCACCATGTACAGCAGAAAAATGACGTAGGGATTCATCGCGGCCAGCGCAAACAGTCGGTGGGTTCAGGATTCTATGCGGCAACCCGGCAACGCCGGGATCACGTTTGTGAACGTGGATGTGAACGTGCTGCAGGGTAAATGCTGCGTCAAGTCGTAACAGTGCATGAACTTGGCGATTTTTATCGATGGCGTACGGAACGCCGTCACGGCATCAGGGATACTGCCTCGTTTCCCGGGAATTCCCCGACGCGCCACGGGTCACGGCGTTCTCAACCAGAAGCCCTTTGACATGACTTGGCATTTTCATTGACATTGGCAACTATATCATTGACATTGGCAAGCGAACCCTCAGAGACACTCGCCATGACGCCAGATCAAGCACCAAACGCACGGGTCGCCGACGTACGACGGTTCAATCGCTTCTATACGCGAAGAATCGGCGTGCTCCGGCACGGACAGCTCCCGTCGGACTACTCCATGGCTGAAATACGCGTGCTCTATGAGCTCGCGCATCGCGACGCCACGACCGCCTCGGCGTTGGCGGCTGATCTGTCGCTCGATCCGGGATATCTCAGCCGATTGCTGCGTGCTTTTGTCAAGAAACGACTGGTCGCCAGAAAGCAGCATCCGGATGACCGGCGTTTGCGCGTGCTCTCGCTGACGGCTGCGGGACAAACCGCCTTCGCCGCACTCGATCGCACCGCCGACGACGACGTGGCTCGGATGCTCACGCACCTCCGTCCGGACCAATCCGATGCGCTCGCTGCGGCCATGCAGTGCATCGAAAACCTGCTCGAGCCCGCGCCCGTGGCGTTGGCCAACGCGCGCCCTCCGAAAGCGGTCGCCTATCTGCTACGCCAACCAGAACCCGGCGATCTGGGATGGATCCTGCATCGCCATGGCGCACTCTATGCGCGCGAGTACGGATGGGATTGGCGGTTTGAAGGACTGGTGGCCGGCGTACTTTCGGAGTTTGTCGCCAACTTCGTGCCGTCGCGCGAGCGCTGCTGGATCGCCGAACGCAACCGCGAGATTGTCGGCTCGGTGTTCGTTGTGCAGCAGTCGGCCACCGTGGCGCGGTTGCGACTGCTGTACGTCGAACCCTCCGCGCGGGGACTCGGACTTGGGCGCGAACTGGTTCGCGAGTGCGTACGCTTCGCGCGTCGTGTCGGATATCAGCGCATGACGCTCTGGACCAATAGCGTCCTCACATCGGCCCGCGCAATCTATGAATCGGAGGGATTCGTGCTGACAGAGACAGGACTGCACGATCACTTCGGCGTCGAACTCACAGGCGAAACCTGGGAGCTGCCGCTCACCGAATAGTCAGCAGCTCTTTCGCGGTCCACGGAGTGGTGCGTCCGGCATTCGCCAGCCGTATGCGCGTGACCGTCGCGGTGGCTATCGGCGCGGCCTTGTTTCCCCACGACTGTCGCACGTACGTCGCGACAGCGGCCAACTCGTCGTCCTTGAACGACGGACCCCAAGTGGGCATCGCGCCGGTGAACATCTCGCCCTCCACTTCGATCTCACCCACAAGACCGTGCAGGATGATGCGAATCAGTCGTTCTTCGCTGCCGGTCACCCATTCACTGCCCGCGAGCGGCGGGAACTGACCGGGGACGCCCAATCCATGAGCCTGATGACACGCGGTACATGTCGACGCGTAGAGCTTCGCACCGTCTCGCACCTGCGCCCGCAACGCCTCGAGTGGCGGCACGGCGGTGAGAAGCACGGCGATCGCAGGCAGCCATAGCGCCGTTCGACGCGTCACCGCTTTCGACATGCCGACGGATCAGACTTCACATAGTACGACTTGTAGTTGGCCGCCTTTGGATCCATGCAACCCTTCAAGTTCACGATCTCGACCTTTCGAAAATCGATCGGCGCGGTTTCCGCCTGCAGCGAGATGTACCCTTCCGACAACAGTTTCCCGGCAACCAGCACCCCAGGATTGGTGTTGTTGGCCGCGCCGCCACCCATTTGCGGATTGAAGTAGGTCATCACGGTATCGCCATTGACGATGTGCTTGACGACTGAATCGCCAAGCACCATGGCCTCGACACGCACCCACTGATCGCCGTCATAGGTGATCGAGTTGGAATTGATGCAATGCGCGGTGACGAGTTTGTCGTTCATCACCACATTCGTTCCCGGCGTGCACAGATTGCCGTTGGTGCGCGTGCCCTGACCCAGTCCGCCCAGCAACTGCACTTCCAGGGAAATCGGAAAGTCCTGCTTCAGACCCATGCTCGCCGCCGACTGCGAGTGCACCATTATGCCATTGTTGCGAATGGCCCAACTGTTTCCACTGCCGGCGCCAGTCACCTGCTCGCCAACAAACCGATACTCCGCCGCCACGATGTAGTACGAGTACGCCTTCTTATGAAAGATGTGGCCGAACTCGCCGTTGAAAGCGGTCCACTGATCGTAACGCACCTTGAGCAGGCCATCTTCGGCGCGGAACGTGTTCCGGAAGTTTTCACCCAGCGGGTAGCCCGCAAACTTGATCTCCCAGTCCTTGAGATCCTTCCCATTGAACAGCGGCACCCATTCCATGGAGACGGGCGGCTGCGCAGCGAGCTTTCGATGTGCCTCCAACCGCTCAGTGTACGCCGACTCCAACCGCATGATGGACACGGCGCGCGCAAGATCCGGCGCCGCGGCTTTGCTCGCCCACGCCGCGCTCAATACGGGCTGCACCTTGTCACTGACCGCAGGCGCCGCACGATTGCCGCGCACCGACTGCAGCAACACGGAGAACCCGAGGGCGCGCTGGTTGGGTTGCGCCGCCCGCGACATCTCGATGAAATAGTCCAACTCCTGCAGTCGACGACGGTCACCAACATAGCGACGCCAGGCCGCTTCGATCGGACCACCCGTGCCCTGCACGGTGCTACCTGACGGCGTCACCTGCGCATGCAGAGTCGCCGCCGCATCCAGCGCCGCGCGACCCGGCACGCTGCTCACCAAACCCAGCAGCTTCGCGCGCACGTCTTCGCCAAGCGTCGTGTCCATCGCCGCCGCACGCACCAACGGGAGCGCACCATCCGGCATCCGAGGCTCGGCGGCGAGCAGCTCCGCAACACCAGCCGCGTTTCCCCGACTCCATCGCGTGAGCGTGATCTGGTGATTAGCACCGAGCATACTGTTGCCCACCAGCGCGTTCACGACGTCGAGTCGCGCCGCCGATGACGGTGCCGTTGCCACCAGCAATCCCTTCGCGCCCTGCGGCAGCACGCGATGGCGCACGAATGCCTCAGCAAGATTCGCGGTCGCCGACGCGGGTGCATCCAATAGCGCCCGACGCAAGACGGGGACAATTCGCGCACTTCCTTCCCATGCGGTGGGTGCGAAATACGGACCAATGAACGACGGACGCGTACCCCACCAATCGCCGGTCCAGACCACGTCGCGATGATACAGACGCGCTAACGCCACCACGATATCGCTCTGCAGCGCTCCGCCAGACACGGGTCCGGCCTTCTCGATCAGCGCCGATACCACCGCCGTATCGTGCATCTGCGCGAGCGCGCGCAACGCACCGGCGCGAATGGGTTCTGTCGCGCCCGTTAGCGCCCTCAACACCGCCGGTCCCGCTTGCAACGACACCAGCGCGTTCACGGCGATATGCGCCACCGACGCATCGGCACTGGCGGTGAGCGGGACAATCAACGGCGCCGACGCGCGCGCGTTCAAGCGCACCAAACCAGCCAGCGCGGCCATCTGCACGCTCGCACTCGTGTCCGCCAGCGAATTCTCAAACAGACCCGCGTTGACGCCGGCACGTTGAGCGGGGTTGTCGGCCAGCGCGCGCAGCGCGACCGCTCTGAGCGCCGGATCACTCGCCGCCCCCACGAGAACTGAATGCGAGCGCGCGCCAGTGAGTTGTTGAAGTGTGAACATCGCCGCCGCGCGCGCGTACGTCGGCACGCGTTTGTCCAGCGTGACAGCCCGCAGGCGCGACGACACGCCGCGCGCGTCACCGCGCCGCAGCATCTCGCGCTGCGCTTGCAGGCGACGCTCCGCGTTGGGTCCGATCAACTCCCGGTGCAGTGCCGCGTCGGACAACGTCGACATGCGTACCGCACTGCCGGTCGCGCGTCCCACCGGACTCACACGAACTACAAAGCCCACCGAGTCACCACCGTAGGTGTACTCGCCGCCGGCGAGGCTCGCTACGAACATGTTCGACGCGCCATCCATCGCCATGTCCGCCGGATGCGGTACTGACATGAAGGGCGCCTGCGTCACCGAATAGCTGCCGCCCTTCGCGGTCAGCGGGTGACGAAAGATCTGATTCAGCAACCAGTCGGCCGTGTACAGATTGTCACCGAATCCTGGGGGAAATCCTGCGTCATTCACCCACAGTCCACCCGTGCCGGAGCCTCCGCCATAGTCGGCCAGCGATTGCATGTGATCACCGGCAAAATTCTTGTAGAGCGCGGGGTAGCCCATGTTCGCGCCCGCGGGGAGATAGTGCAGGCGGATGTCCCAGCCATCGCCGTCGTTCGTATTGTCGCGCGTGAACAGGTGCAGGAGTGGATCGATTGCCAAGTCATAGATGTTGCGCGTGCCCTGCGCAAACAACTCCAGCCCCGAACCGTCCGTGCGCACGCGCACCACGCCGCCGCCGCGATGCGCGATGGCCGTTCCGTCCTTGCCCACGGCATTGCGATAGCCGTAGTCCCCCACCGCGATGTACAGCCATCCGTCGATGCCCATCGTGATGCCATTGGTCGTGTGATCGGCACCACGGAAGTCCAGTCCGAATCCCAATCCGGTGACCAAGACCTCCGACACATCGGCAATCCCGTCACCCGTGGTGTCGCGGTACGCGGTCAGATTCGGCGGATGCATCACGTACAGCGTTCGGCCGTCGAAGGCCACACCGCGCGGACTGTCCATCTCGGCGAACACGGAATAGCGATCGGCCACGCCATCATGGTCCACGTCCACCAATCGCATCACGCGACCTTTCCCCTTGGTCGCCGTCAGCGACAGGTTGGGATCCACACACACGAACACCGCGCCTTCGACCGTGCCGGTGAGGCACACGGGATACATCGCCACGGGCGGTGCCGCGAACAGCGTCGCCTTGAAGCCGTCGGCAACCTTCACCTGCTCCAGCATGGCTCGCTCCCGAGCCGCGTCATGTGGCACAGGACCGCTTTTGGCCAGCGGTTGCGCACCTATCGACGTGACGGTGACGATTGCGAAGACTGCAAGCGTCAGGGGACGAAAGTCTATTCGGCCGAGCATCATGAGACGGAGTGTGGCGGGAAGAGGAATGCGAGCCGCTCGTCCCGGAAAGATATCGCGCCGATCGACTATTGCGTGGCGTCTTGTCGGCAGCGCAGTCGCCGCCCATTCTAGTGGCCGAGTCGCAAACGTTGCTCAGTGCGTTCCCTGCCCGGAGAGTCACCGTGAAGAACATGGCCCGACACGTTTCGTCCGTTCCCGTCAGTTGCCTCGCGATGCTGTTGGCGCTGCCGCTCTCGCACGCGTTCGCGCAGTCATCACCAACATCGTCGGCTGTCAGAAAGGTGCTGTCGGTGAATGACTATGCGCGCTGGCGCAACATCGAGAACGCACAGATATCCGGCGACGGCAAATGGGTGACGTACGGCCTGCGATTCACCAACACGACGACGGTCGACGCCAAACCAGTGCTGCACATTCTCAACCTGGCCACCAATCAGGACGTCGAGATTGCGAACGCGACGCAGGCCGCGTTCTCTCCCGACTCGCGCTGGATCGTCTACCAGATCGAGCCGCCGCCAGTCGTGCGTGGCGGTCGCGGTGGCGCACCGGGCGCAGTCGGTGATACGACGGTGACCGGCGCTCCACCAACGGTTCCGGGCGTTACGCCGCCCATCGTTCCCGACACGACGAATGGCCGCCCGCCTGCGGTGACGCCTCCGGCGCGTCGCTATGAATTGCGCGAACTGGCCACGGGGCGTGTGCAGTCGTGGCAGGACATGCAGTCCGCCACCTTCTCGCCTACGGCCAGCCATGTGATGCTGCGTCGGCGAGCGCCCGGCGCAACGGATGCGGGTGGTGGACGCGGCGGCGGTGGTGGACCACCGGCCGGACCTGTCGCCGCCAGCGCCGCCTCGGGCGCGCCCCGCGGGGCCGATGTCATTCTGCATGATCTCACCACGGGTCGCAGCCAGTTTCTCGGCAGTGTCGGCGACGTCGCCTTCAACAAGAAGGGCGACTTGCTCGCCTATACCGTGGACGCGATCGCGCGCGACGGCAACGGGTTGTTCGTGCTCGACCTGCAGAGTGGACGCACCGAGGTCCTCGACAATGACGCGCGAAACTACAATCGCCTCAGCTGGAGTTTCGACGGAACGGGTCTCGCCGTACTCAAGGGTCGTGAAGTGACTCGCATGCGTGAGCGCGACAACACGCTGATCGTATTCGGCAACGTCCCCGCCGCACTCGGCAGCGCAGAAGTCGCGCCCGCCAAACTGGATCCGACCACCGCGAAGGGGTTTCCCAAGGGGTTTGTCATCAGCGACCGCGCCGCCCTGGCGTGGAGTGACGACAATCAGCGGGTGTTTCTGGGCATAATTCCGCAACGACCCGCGGCCGACACCGGCCGACGCCGCAGCACCGACTCCATCGCCGACGTCGACGTGTGGCGCGCGCAGGATGAACGCATCCAGTCCGAGCAGATGATCCGCATCGAAGCCGAACGGAATTTCACCTTCCGCCAGGGGTTTGATGTCGCGTCGTCGCGATACATCCCGCTCACCGATTCCACCATGCGTGAGCTTGAACTGCCGATGGCCGGCACGTGGGCCGTCGGGCGCGATGCGCGCAGCTTCATCTCTGATTACAAGCGTCCGGCGGCGGACATCTATCGAGTGAACACGACCACCGGTGAGCGCACGCTGATGCTCAAAGGCCAACTCACGGGCGCCAGCATGTTCGGAATCTCGCCCGACGGTCGGCAGTTCATGTTCTGGAAAGACAACAAGTATCAAGCGTATGATCTTGAACGCGGTGCGTCGCGGACACTCGGCGCCGGCAGCGCACTCAGTTTCGTGGACATGGAGTACGATCATCCCGGTCCTCGGCCTTCATACGGCGTGGCCGGATATACTCCCGACGGCAACGGTGTTGTCGTGCAGCACCGCTTTGACTTGTGGCTCTTTCCGATGGATGGCACGTCGGTTCCGCGCAATCTGACAAATGGTCTCGGTAGCAAGAACGAGATCGAGTTCCGGTATGTGCGCACCGAACCGATTGATTCGTCGATGAAACCGGCAGCGCGTGTCGCCCGCGAAATCGATTTGTCCAAATCGATCACACTCTCCGCGTTCGGCGAGTTCACCAAGAAATCGGGCTTCTATCAGTTGAACAATGGGCAATTAAAGGAGCTGCTGTATACCGACGCCAGCTACAGCACACCAGTGAAAGCGGCCAAGTCCGACAAGTTCCTGTTTACACGCCAAACGTTTGCGGAATTCCCTGATCTCCAATTGTCAGGCGTCGGCTTCACCGACGCGAAGAAGATTTCCAACGCCAACCCGCAGCAGGCGGAGTATGCGTGGGGACGCCGCGTGCTATTCGACTTCAAGAACAAGGACGGCAAGCGTCTGCAGGGCATCCTTGCACTGCCTGATGACTACAAGCCCGGTGAGAAGCGTCCGATGCTGGTGAGCTTCTATGAGAAGAACTCGCAGAATATGAATCGCTATCCCTCGCCGTCGTTCCTTACCGGCATGGGTGCATCACCCATCGAAGCAGTGAGTCGCGGCTACATCACCATGATGCCCGATGTGCACTTCCGCACCGGCTCGTCACACAGCGACATGCTGGAGTGCGTCGAGGCGGCGACGCGCAAGGTCATCGAGATGGGCTATGCCGATCCCAAGCGCATTGGTCTCAATGGCCACAGCTATGGCGGCGAGGGAGCGGCGTTCATTGGGACGCGCTCGCGACTGTTTGCCGCCGTTGGTATGGGCGCCGGCGTGACCGACCTCTTCACCGATTTCAGCCAAAGCTGGGGTTGGTCGTATCAGGTGACCGGTGGCAGCGGTCGCAACGGAAACGACTACTACCTGTATGGACAGGGTCGCTGGGGCATCTCACCGTGGGACAACCCCGACCTGTTCCATTTTGAATCGGCACTCACGCACGTGCGCGAAACCACATCACCGTTCCTCATCATGCACGGGACCGCCGATCCCACGGTGTCCTTCAGCGAAGGCATGAACTTCTACAACGCCCTCCGCTACAACGGCAAGAGTGCGGTGATGCTGGCGTATCCAGGCGAGGGTCATGGGTTGCGCGGACTGGCCAATCGCAAGGATCTCACTATTCGGTACTTCCAGTTCTTCGATCACTACCTCAAGGGTTCGGCTGCGCCCAAGTGGATGACGGATGGCGTGCCGTTCATAGCCAAGGAGACGGTGAAGACACCAAACTGATTGCGTGAGGGGTGAGCAACAGAAGGGATGAGCGCTGGAGCGGTGAGCCGGTGAGGGCAGCGC
>JBEBIR010000509.1:0-3222 GCA_040080315.1 Gemmatimonas sp. | reverse complement strand
ATACCCGGTGGCACACCGAAGGCCGCCGCGCTGCATGTTGCACGCACCGTGTGTCGGCGCGCCGAGCGACGGGTCGTGCGCTTGGCGCACGATGTGCAACTGCCGACGCTGGTGGTGATCTATCTGAATCGGCTGTCCGACCTGCTCTTCATGCTGGCGCGTGTCGCGAATAGCCGTGCCGGCGCCGGTGAGGTGACTTGGTAGTGCCGCGACCGGCTCTGACGATTCCGCTCGACTACCCGGTTTTCTGCCACGCAGGCGCGCTCTGGCAATTAGGTGAGATCATCGAGCGCGAAGCGCCAGCGCATCGTTTCGCGGTGATTTCTGACGAGACGGTTGCGGCGCTGTATGGTCAGCGCGTCGTCGAGCGCCTTCCGGTTGGCGCGACGAGAGTGTTTGCGATTCCCGCTGGCGAGCGCGAGAAAACGCGCGCGCGCTGGTCAGAGCTCACCGATGCGCTCTTCGCGTGGGGCGCGGGTCGTGATACCACCGTGATTGCGCTGGGCGGCGGCGTTATAGGCGACTTGGCGGGCTTCGTGGCCGCGACGTTCATGCGCGGTATTCCTGTGGTGCAAGTGCCGACCACGTTACTCGCCATGGTCGATGCGGCGGTCGGCGGCAAGACCGCCGTGGATACTCCGTTCGGCAAGAATCTGGTGGGGTCATTCCACGATCCTCGCGCTGTGGTGATGGATCCAGAGGTCCTGGTTTCTCTTGACCCCGGTCTGTTGCGCGCGGGATTGGCGGAGATGATCAAGCATGGTGTGGTGGCAGACGCGTCGTACTTCGACGCCGTCCTTCACGAATTGCCATTCATCGCGGAACGCGGCTCGCAATCGCCAGGCCTTGAAGCCCTCATCGCGGGAAGCGTTCGCATCAAGTCCGCCGTGGTGGCGGAAGACACGCGCGAAGGTGGATTGCGGCAGATCCTGAACTTCGGACACACGATAGGACATGCCATCGAGCGAGAGCTCGGCTATGGTCTCGCCCACGGCGACGCCGTCGCGATGGGCATGGTGTTTGAAGCGCGAATTGCCGAGACGATTGGACTGGCCGGAAGCGGTCTGCACATCGCTGTGCGCGACGCGGTCCGCGCTGCCGGTTTTTCAACTCGGCTGCCTGACGGCGTGACTGTGGACGCGCTGGTGGCGGCGACACATGGCGACAAGAAGGCCCGGACCGGCTTTGCGCGATACGCCCTGCCGCGGGGAATCGGCGAGATGGAGGCGGCGGAGGGTCGGTGGTCGGTTCCGGTTGAGGACGAGGTCGTCCGTTCAGTGCTGACAAGCGGTTGAGTCCTGCTGGTGGCGCAGTATACAAACAGTGAAGCGCCAGTGATGCGTCAGGGTGCAAATCGGGGCTCAGTCGCATCACGTTTATGCTCGCCGCAAAGTTTTCATTGACCGCGCACTATCCGGCCATTATCGTGGCGGTCCCACCAATCAGGCTGACCCGTCCGGGCCAGTCACCGGTAACATTCGGCGAGGGCATGTATGCCGTCAGCAGCCGCCGTACGAACTTCGGAATCCCGCGCCTCCAAGGGATTCTTTCGATCCTCCCCCTCTACCGCGTTCGACCAGTACCTCCACGACATTCAGAAGCTGCCCCTGATCACCGACGCCGCTGAAGAGCGACGTCTGGCACGCTTGGCACAGAAGGGCGACGAGGTGGCGGCTGAACGCCTCGTGACAGCGAACCTCCGGTTCGTCATCTCCTATGTAAAGAAGTATCAGGGTCACGGATTGGATCTATCCGAGCTGGTGGCCATCGGTAACGAGGGCCTGCTGAAGGCGGTTCGGAAGTTCGATCCCGACCAGGGCGTGAAGTTCATCTCATACGCCGTGTGGTGGGTTCGCCAGGCCGTGCTCAAGGCACTCGCCGAGCAGACTCGCAGCGTGCGCATTCCGCTCAATCAGAATTCGCAGCTGATCCGGATGGCGCGAGCCGAGATGGTGCTCAATCAGGTGCTCAATCGTGAGCCCACCGATGAGGAAATCTCCAAGGTCCTGCAGGAGCCCATCGAACAGGTCCGCAACGCGAGGCAGATCACCAGCACCGAAGTCTCGCTCGACGCTCCGATTGATCGACAGGATCGGGAAGCCTCGACCTTAGGTGAGCGGTTTGCCGGCCAGACGCACGCCGACATCGAAGAGGGCACCGACTTTCGTTTGATGCGCGAGTTCATCGATCGCGTCTTCCGGAAGTATCTCACCCCGCGCGAGCGCAAGATCCTGTATCTGTACTATGGCCTTGATGAGGGGGCTGAGGCGATGACCCTCGAGCGCATTGGCGCGCTTATGGGCGTGACGCGCGAGCGAATCCGTCAGATTCGGGAGCGGGCATTCGAGAAGTTGCGTGAATCGCCCGATGGTCGGGCCTTGGCTGGCTTCTGGGGCACCGACTGACGCACCCACGCCATTCAGGCGATCGCAATTGCTGAAGGCGGACGGGCATCTGCAGTTAGCAGATGCCCGTTCGCTTTCTTACCCTCGGGCGAAAGACAAGCACGGCGTGGGAAACTGCCTGACGCGGATCACGCGAACGAGCATACGTTTCAGCGTCGCCCACATCTCACCGCAAGAACCCCACGCCACGTGCTCGTTTCGCGCCTTTCATCGATTGTCGGCAGTCGCTGGGTCAAGGATCGATCGGCGGCGCTGCTCGCTTTCGATACCGATGCGCTGCCGGGGTATCGCGCGCATCCGCGACTGGCGGTCTTTCCGGGCACACGTGATGAACTGATTGCGGTGGTGCGTCTGTTCGCTGACGAGCAGGTGACCTTCGTACCTCGCGGGGCGGGCACCGGCCTCTCTGGTGGCGCACTGGCCGACGGCACCGTGCTGCTCGGTCTCAACCGCCTCACGCGGATCATCAACGTCGACGGTCCGAATCGCGTGGCACATGTCGAGCCCGGCGTGGTGAATGCCAAGTTGTCCCGCGCGGTGGCGCCGTTGGGACTGCATTACGCACCCGATCCGTCCAGTCAGACGGTTTGCACGATCGGCGGAAACGTCGCCGAAAACGCCGGCGGACCGCACTGCCTCAAGTATGGCGTCACACTCAATCATGTAGTCGCGCTGGATGTCGTGCTGCCCAGCGGCGAAGTCCGGCGACTTGGCGACCCCTATGGTGACGCGGAAGGATATGACCTGTTGGGGTTGTTCGTCGGCTCGGAGGGTTGTTTCGGCGTGGCGACCGATGTGTGGGTGCGTCTCGTGCCTG
>JBEBIR010000044.1:0-13785 GCA_040080315.1 Gemmatimonas sp. | reverse complement strand
CAGATGCGCGATGCGGCCTTTCGCCTGGCGCGCGCCGAGGCGATTGCGGTCATCGAAGATCATGTCATCGTGCCGCCGGAGTGGGGCGGGCGGTTGCTGGCCGCACTGGCGGAAGGGCATGATGTGGTTGGAGGTCCGATCGAAAACGCCGCCACCGCGCGACTCCTCGACTGGGCGACCTTTCTCTGCGAATACAGCGCCTGCATGCCACCGCTGCCGGAAGGTGCGGTGTCCTGGTTGCCCGGCAATAATGTGGTGTACCGCACATCGGTGCTGCAGCGCTACCTGCAGATCACAGCGCAGGGGGCCTGGGAGAACCGCTTGCATGACGCGATGCGCGCAGACGGGATTCCACTGATCTGTCGCGGCAATCTGTTGGTTGGCCACAAGAAGCACTTCGGACTCACAGAGTACATGGGACAGCGATTCCTGTATTCGCGATCGTATGCCGGTGCCCGTGTGCAGCACGCGAATCTCGCGCGACGCCTGGCGATTGGCCTGGCCGCGCTTGCGCTGCCGCCGCTTCTCTGGCTACGGATCACGCGCAGTCTGGTCGCCAAGGGCGTCTCGACGCGTCGCGTGCTGGCGACGGCGCCGTACATCATGGCCTTTGTCATCTCGTGGGGACTTGGCGAGGTCGCCGGATACTGGTTCGGCGCTGGGAATGCGCTGGCCCGGGTACGCTGAGGACGCGCGCGTGATCATGTCGATTCTCCGATGAGCGAACGCGTGCGCGTACATCGTACAGGTGTCTGGAGCGCGACGGGATGGGCGACACTCTCCTTCGCCGGATTCGCGGCCGCCCTCTCGCTCATCGTGTCGGGCGCGTCGGTGGGCTACCAGCACTATCTCCCGCTTGTTCAGCTGTGGTCGAAACCACTCGCCGTCGGCGTGCTGCTGGTGCAGGCGCTTGTATCGCTCGTGGTGCTGCGGGACGGCGCCCGCCAGCTGCTCGATCGGGCGACGACGCTGCTGCCCGGCTGGCGCCTGCCGGCGCTCATTGTACTGAGCGTCGGATCGAGTGCGATCGTTGGTCGAGATCTGCCGCGCTTTGTCGGCGAACTCCTGCTCTCGTCGATCATCCAGGTTGTCAGTCTCGCCACGACGGTGTTGGCCGTTCGCGCAATACCGAGCGACGCGTTGCAACGACTGCGGATCCGTGTTGACCGCGTGCTTGGACACGACGGCGAGTATGGCGACTCCATACCGCCGCAGCTTGACCGATTCGCACTCGTGATCGCCGTTTCAGTGATGGCGGTGTGCGCTCTGCTGGCGGTCGTGGTCTACGACCGACATCCGCACATTGCGGACGAAGTCGCGTACCTGTTTCAGGCACGTACGTTTGCCAGCGGACGTGTGACGCTGCCCAATCCACCGGTGCCGGGCGCGTTTGAACTTTATCTACTGGAGAGCGGGCCACGAGGATGGTTCTCACCTGTGCCGCCGGGATGGTCGGCGGCATTGGTTCCTGGTGTGCTGATCGGCGCTCCCTGGCTGGTGAATCCCGTGTTGACGGGTGTCAACGTGCTGCTCGCGTACCTCGCCTTGCAGCCGCTGTACGGGCGCCGTACCGCACGGCTGTCGACGCTGCTATTCGCCGCATCACCATGGAATCTCTTCCTCGGCATGAGCTACATGCCGCACGCGTTTACACTGTGCTGCGCGCTGGCGGCGACGCTCGGCGTCATCGCGGCCCGGCGAACCGGCCTGACGCGATGGGCCGTCGGTGGCGGCTTTGCCCTCGGCGCATTGGCCAGCGTGCGTCAGCTCGACGCACTCGTGATGGCCGGGGTGCTCGGTCTATGGTCGATCGGCGTTGGCGGGCGACGCCTGCGCGCATCAGGGACCATTGCACTGGTGCTGGGCTCGCTCTTCGCCACCATACCGCTGCTGATGTTCAATCGATACTTCACGGGAAAGGCCAGTGTGTTTCCCATGATGGCGTACGTTGATCGGCTCTTCGGCAAGGGCGCCAACGACTACGGGTTTGGCCGGAACCGCGGCATGGGTTGGGCGCTTGATCCCAATCCTGGTCACGGACCGGTCGACGGCATCATCAATGCCACATTGAACACGTCGGCGACACAGGTGGAGCTGTTCGGCTGGAGCGTTGGCTCCTTGCTGCTGGCGTACGCATTCGTGCTGCGCGGACATCTGCGAACGGCGGATCGGCTGATGCTGGGAACGATCACCGCGGTCTGGCTGGCCTACTTCTTCAATTACTTTTCCGGTGGTCCGGATTTCGGCGCGCGCTACTGGTTTCTCATGATTGTCCCATTGTGCGCGCTGACCGCGCGCGGAGCGCTCACGCTTGAAGCCAATGCGTTGACGTCGGGTGAAGGGAGCGCGGCGGGGCGGGGAGACACCCGGATGCTGGCCGGAACTGTTCTGCTCACGGTGGGTGCGTTGCTCACCTTTGTGCCATGGCGTTCCGTTGACAAGTACCGAGACTATCGCGGTATGCGCAAGGATATCGTGGCGCTGGTGCAGTCGCGCCAGATTGAGCGCGGGCTGGTACTGGTTGCCGGTCGTGAATTTCCGGATTTCGCGTCCGCCGCCACCTATAACCCACTCGATCTGCAGGCACCGGTCCCGGTGTATGCACGACGCACGACGCCGGCGAATGACAGCGCGGTGATCGCGGCGTTTGCCGATCGCAACGTGTGGTTCGTGGACGGTCCTTCGGTTTCGGGGACTGGTTTTGTTATTCGCGACGGTCCGCTGTCGACGTCCGCCGCACTGGCGCGACTCACGAGTGCGCCGGTGCCACCGTGACCGTCGGCTATGACGGCGTGCCGGTGCTGGTGCTTGGTGGATCCGGGTTTATCGGACGCTGGGTGACGCACCGTCTCACCACACTCGGCGCGACGGTGACCTGTGCGGTGCGTGATCCGCGGGCCATGGAGTCCATTTGTCTCACGCACGGGATTGCACCGGAGGTCGTCATGGTCGACTTGCTCGACGACGCGGCCGTGCACGATCTGTTCGCGTCGCGACGTCCTGCTATCACCTTCAATCTGGCTGGCTATGGCATTGATCGCGCCGAGCAGGAGGAAGGGCTGTCGTGGCGAATCAATGCGACGCTAGTCGCACAACTCGCCGACCTGGCGGAACGATTCTCGTCCGATGTGTGGGACGGTATGCGTCTCGTCCACGTGGGATCAGCACTCGAGTACGGACGCATCGGAGGGACGTTGCCGGAAGATGCGATTCCCGATCCGACAACACTGTACGGAATCACCAAGTTGGCTGGGACTCGATCGCTTGCTGAGCGGACCTCACTGGCGGCGGTGACGGTGCGACTGTTCACGGTGTATGGACCGGGCGAGCACGCGGGTCGGCTGTTGCCAACGCTGCTGGCCGCTGCACGCCACGGAGGGGAGGTGCCGCTGTCCGCAGGCGATCAACGACGTGACTTCACGTACGTCGAGGACGTGGCGGATGGGCTGCTACGAGTGGGTCGGGAACGCACGGTGCCGGGTCGTGTCGTCAACCTGGCGACGGGAACGCTGACGAGCGTGCGTGAATTCGTCGAGATCGCGGCGCAGGTGCTTGCAATTGCGTCCGACCGCCTGCGCTTCGGTGTCCTGCCGCAGCGATCGGACGAAATGCCCCATGATGCTGTTTCAACAATGCGGTTGGAGCAGTTGATCGGATGGCATCCTGCAACGGGCATAGCCGAAGGCGTGCGACTCACTGCTGATCGCCAGTCTGGACGTTACCTTCGAGGCTCAGGTCCTGTGGCGCAGTCCTTCGATGTGCGTCCATGAACAGCGGATCCGACGATGAGCGCCGGGCCGTGATGCCAGCATCCTCAACGAGCGTCTCGTGAGTCGTCTGCCACACATTGCCGTCCTCGGTGGCGGCCCCGCCGGCTGCGGTGCCGCCTATCAACTGCGACGCGCCGGGAAGGCGACTGTCACCCTCCTCGAGAAACAGGAAGTGGTCGGCGGCAACGCGGCCAGCTTTCAGTGGGGTGGCCAATGGCTCGACTACGGAAGCCACCGACTTCACCACACCGTGGCTCCGGACATCCTCGCCGACATCAAGGCGATGCTTGGTGACGACTTTGCGGACTTCGCACGTCACGGTCGTATCCGGCTGCGCGGGCAGTGGCTGCATTTCCCCATTCAGACCACGGACTTGCTTCGTCGGTTGGACAAGGGGTTCGCGTTCGGAATGGCGCGCGACATGGTGATGGGAAAGCTGGCCAAGCCGGCCGAAGGGAATTCGTTCGCATCGGTGTTGCAGGCCAATTTGGGTCGCACGATGAGCGAGCACTTCTACTTTCCCTACGCGCGCAAGATGTGGGGACGTGAACCAGAGGCGCTGTCGGCCATCCAGGCGCGCAAGCGTGTGACGGCAGGGAGTTTTGGCAAGCTGATCAAACGCCTGCTCAAGCCCGTCGGCGGTGGCAACTACTACTACATGCGTGAAGGGTACGGTCAGATTTCGCGGGCGTACGCGCAGCATGCCTCGACGCTCGGTGCCGAGATGGCGCTCGGCTGGGGAGCGACGCGCATTGAGCCGTCGCCGCTGGACGGATATACCTGGCGCATCACCGCCGACAAGGACGGCGAGCAACGCGTCATCGATGCAGACTACATCTGGTCGACCATTCCGATCACCCTGCTCGCCCGCATGATGTCCACTCCGCCGGCCGCGGCGGTGCTGGAGGCCGCGCAGAGCGTGCAGTTCCGCGCGATGGTTCTCGTATACGTGAAGCTTCCGGTGCATCAGTACACCACCACGGACGCGCACTATTTCCCGGAGGAGAACGTCCGCGTGACGCGCCTCTCGGAACCCAAGAACTACTTCCGCTCCACGTCGCCGCAGGGGACGACGGTGTTGTGCGGGGAGTATCCCTGCACGATTGGCGACGAGTTATGGACGTCGACCGACGAGCAACTGGCCGAGCGTATGGGACGCGATGCGGCGACCGCGGCGATCCCGTTCCCGGCGAAGCCGACTGACGTGCTGATTCGCCGACTGCCGCAGGCGTATCCCATTTACCTGCAGGGCTATGAAGTCCCGCTGGGTGTGCTCGACGACTGGGCCGCCTCGCAGCACAACATGCTGGTCTACGGGCGTCAGGGGCTGTTCGCGCACGACAACACGCACCACGCCCTGTTCATGGCCTACTCGGCAGTTGACTGCCTGGAAGGGATGTCATTCAACAAGGAGAAGTGGGGCGCCTACCGTCAGGTGTTCAAGTCCCATGTTGTCGAAGACTGACCGCCGCACGCAGCGCGTAGTGCTCGCGCTGGTCGCGGTTGCCCTCGTCACCCGTGTCGTGGGGCTCAATAGCGGACTGTGGGTTGATGAAGTGTATTCGCTCATTCGGTCAGTTCGATTGCCGGTTGGTGCGATACTCACGGAGTACTGGGGTGACAACCATCAGCCGCTCTACGCGCTGCTGGCGCACGCGAGTCGCGCGGTCTTCGGGGAAGCGCCATGGTCGCTTCGCCTTCCGGCTGTGCTCTTTGGTGTCGCCAGCGTTCCGCTGCTGTTCGTACTCGGTCAGCGCGTGGCCCCGCGGTGGCAAGCCCTCCTCGCGGCGTGGCTGCTGACCGTCTCCTATCATCACGTCTGGTTCTCGCAAAACGCCCGCGGATATAGCGCGCTCGCGTTCTTCACGCTGGCAACGCTCTGGGCGCTGCTGCGTGGCGTGGAGAGTGGTCGACTGGTCTTCTTCGTCGCGTATGGACTGCTGGCCGGTCTCGGCGCGTACACCCACTTGTCGATGATCTTCGTCGTGGTTGGCCATGCGGTAGCATTGACGCTTTGGCTGATCTTTTCGGCGCCGCCACAGGATCGCGTCACGCTCGGCAAGCGCGGCACGCTTGCCTTTGGGCTGGGTGCCGCCGTGACGCTCGCACTGTACGCACCGATGCTCTCCAGCGTGATCGAGTATTTCGCCAACATCGAGTCAGGGCTCAAGGGCGTGTCCACACCGATCTGGGCCGTGCGGGAGGCGGTTCGGGGGCTCCTGCTCGCACTGGGTGCTGGAGGAGCGGCGCTGGCGGCGCTGGTGTTGATCGCCGGCGCCATCGTGGCGATGAGTGGCTTCTACACGATGTTCAGGGAACAACGGCTGTTCGCCCTGGCGGTCGCCGCACCGGTCCTCGTCACGATTGCCGGCGCGGCGGCGGCCCGGGGGACGATGTACCCGCGCTTTTTCTTCTTCGCGATTGGCCCGGCCCTGCTGGTGGTTGTGCGCGGCGTGTTTGTCACGTGCGGATGGATCGCCGGGACGCTCGGTCGGGGTGCGTTCGGCGACCGACTGGCGACGGTCGGGGTTTCGCTGGCCATCGGGCTTTCCACGCTCTCGCTCGCGGCGAACTACCGGTACCCCAAGCAGGATTTCGAGGGGGCGATGCGTTTTGTGTTGGCCAATCGTCAGGAAGGAGATCAGGTGGTGACGTCGGGCATTCCGTCCAATCCCCTGAACACGCTCTACCTTCAACCGTGGCCCACGGTGAGCACGCAATCGGCGCTCGATTCACTCCGCAGCGCCACGCGGCGCACGTGGGTCATCTGGACGTTTCCCCGCATTCTGGAGCGCAGCGCGCCCGAGATTGCGCGGGTGCTTGCACGCGAGTGTCCGACTCCGCGCGCCTTTCACGGGACTGTTGGTGGAGGCGACATCATGGTGTGCGCACTGAATCCGCAATGACGAAACTCATCATCCAGATCCCGTGCTACAACGAAGCGACGACGCTGCCGCCGACGCTGGCGGATCTGCCTCGTGTCATTCCCGGGATTGACGTGATTGAGTTCCTCATCATCGATGACGGCAGTCGCGATGATACCGCGGCGGTCGCGCGCGCCCACGGCGTGCATCACGTCGTGCAATTCGAGCGCAATCGCGGACTCGCCGCCGCCTTTCGGGCGGGCATCGAGGAGTCTCTCCGTCAGGGGGCTGACATCATCGTCAACACCGACGCCGACAACCAGTATCAGGCCAGCGACATCGCCACCCTGGTGAAGCCCATTCTTGACCACCGTGCGGAACTGGTAGTCGGTAACCGCGGGGTTGGTCTGCTCCCGCATTTTTCCTACGTCAAACGACGCCTGCAGGTCTTCGGCAGCTGGGTGATCGGACAGGCTGCCGAACTCGAGACACCGGACGCGACCAGCGGCTTTCGTGCGCTCTCGCGGGAGGCCGCGCTCAAGACACTCGTGCTCAGCAACTATTCGTACACGCTTGAGTCGCTGATTCACGCCGGCAGCCGAAAGGCCGCTGTCACCTTTGTGCCCATCGGGATCAATCCGCAAACGCGCCCGTCGCGTCTCATGAAGTCGATTCCGCATTACATCAGGAAATCCGGAATCACGATCATGCGCGCGTACACCATGTATCGTCCCCTGCGCGTCTTCACGGCGCTGGGGTTCCTGTTCATCGGACTCGGACTGATTCCGGCGATCCGATTCGTGATTCTGTACGCTGGCGGCAACCGCGTCGGTCATGTGCAGTCGCTGATTCTCGCCGCGATCCTCATGATCATCGGCTTTCAGGTTCTGCTCATCGGACTGTTGGCTGATCTCATCGCGAACAATCGCAAACTGCTCGAAGAAACACTCTATCGCGTGCGCAAGCTGGAGCTCGACGAAAACCATCGAGACCCGCGGTAATGACGGGGGAGTCGAAGCAACGTTCGTTGCTGAAGCACCCGGTCGTCCGACTGGGAGGCAGCGCGCTCGTTCTGGGACTCCTGTTCACCGCACTGCCGTTTGACGACATCGCGGCCGCCGTGACGAGCGTGCCGCTGCTGGTGTGGCCGACGGCGCTCGCCATGTACATGTCGCTCCACCTGGTGGGTGTGGTGAAGTGGCGCATGCTCGTAAACGCGGCCGGTGCCGGTCTCTCGTTCCGCGTGGCGGTGCGCGCCTACTACATGGGGCTCTTCGGGAACACCTTCCTCCCGTCAATTGTTGGCGGCGATGTGGTGCGGGCCGCCGTTGCACTGCGCGCGGCGCGGTCAAAGAGCGGTTTGGTGTTGGGCAGTCTCATTGATCGGCTGCTCGACATTACGGGGTTAGCGGCCGTGGCCGGCATTGGCGCCTTGCTGTCGCCGCGCGCGCTTGATGCGCAGAGTCGACGCATCTTTCTCACCTTGGGTGCCATACTCGCCGCGCTGGCGCTTGGCGTGGTGATCGCGGTGGCCGTGATCCCCGTGCGACGATTCCCGTGGAAAGTTCGGCGTCGCCTCGTGCATATCCGTCGCGCCGTCGTCGCCACGGCCAGCAGCCCGGGTGCCTTGGTGAGTGCGTTTCTGTTGGGCATGGCGCTGCAGTCGCTGCTCACGCTGCTCAACTGGTGGCTGGGACGCGTCATCGGCATCGACATCCCGATTTACGTTTGGCTGTTTGTTTGGCCGCTCGCAAAGATTGCCGGTCTGCTCCCACTCACGCAGAACGGCATTGGCGTGCGTGAGGCGGCACAGGCGGTGCTCTTTGCCCCGTTCGGTGTGTCGGCGGCACGGGCCGTCGCCACCGGTCTCGTCTTCGAGGTCGTAATTATCAGCGGCGGGCTGTTGGGCGGCGTGGTGGCATGGCTGCTCAGTGGATCGGCGCAGGAGCGCGACGTGCTGCGGGCGAGCACCCATGCCGCGCCACCATCGGCGATGGGTGAACCCACGACGCACGAACTGACCGATGCCTAGTCTCCCCACGGCGCACATATTGCCGCGCCTCTCGACACTCGCCGTGCTGTTCGCGGTCCTGCTCGCGGCGCGATTGCTTGGCGCGCACTTCATGTACTTCTACCAAGGCGACGAGGTCTCACTCGCTGCCGGCGTTTCGGCCCTGGTCAGTCACAACGAGCTGGCCAACATCTACCGGTACGGTCCGCAAGTCGGCTACTACCGTCTTGTGCAACTGATCGACGTCGTGATCGGTGGGAGTCCGCGGTGGATCCCGCACATCATGATCACCCTCTCGGCGCTCACTGGGGCGATCATTCCCGTCTGTGGCCTCGCGTTGTTTCCGTCGATTCTGAGCCGCGCGGAACGGTGGGTGCTCGTCGGACTGCTGGCGGCGAATCCGATTCTGTGGATGAGCAGCACGTATGGAAGCAGCACCATGCCAGCGACCGCGCTGCTCGTGATGGCCGTGACCGTACTGTCACTCCGTCCTGCCCGGGCACCTGAGATTGCCGCACTCGCGATGTTCGGTGCCGGTGTTCTCGTGCGTGCCGACACGATTCTGGCCGCGCCGGTGATCGGCCTGTTGCTGTGGCAGCGATACGACGACATGCGCGCGGTCGCGATTCGAGTGACCCCGCTGGCACTGGTCATTGGCGGCATTTACCTCGCACTGGCCACGACCGATCCACGGATGGCGTCCAGCGCTGAAGACGTCGCTCGCCACCTGACGAACCCGACGCCCACGAAATTCTGGGAATATCTGCTGTGGTCGACATCGCCATTTGTCTTCATCTGCGCGATCGTCGGCGTGACCGATCTGGCGAGTGTACGCCGGCACCTCCTGTGGACCATGGCGGTCTGGTGTCTGCCATTCTTCGCGTTCTACTATGGCGCGACCACGTCTCCACGGTATTTCATTCCGACCGTCGTGCCCGTCGCCATCTGTGGCGCCGTCGGGGCCCTGATGCTGGCCCGCGTGCTGGCACCGCACCGGACGCGTGCGGCCCGCGTCGTGATTGGAGCATTGTGTGCGGCTCCGCTGTTCGTGGGTCTGGGCTGGTTCTCCTCGTCCTCCCCGAAGAATCTGCTGACAGAATCACAGTTCGAGACGCACGTTGGGCCCATGTGGACGGGGGCATTCCTGTACAAGACCTACTTCACGCCGGGAATCCTCGTTCGCTCCGTTCGCAACACCGGATTCGGACGATCGAGTCACACGGAGTACGCGTTGGACAGCAGCCTCGCGGCTGTCGCCTCCGGTGCGCTGCGGCAGCACACCATCGTGGTATTGATGGGTGGTTGGAACGGGCACGTATTCCACTACTACGCCAATGTGCACGGTGCGCGCTACACGTCGCAGCTGCCGGGACCAAACTCCAATAGCGAAGCGTGGATGGACCTGGGCGGCGCACGCCTGATGTCCATCCGGCGTGATGAACCGCGCTACCTGGAGCGCGCTACGCTGCCGGTGGCAGCGGATGATCAGATCTGGATCATCGCCTGGACCGCGGAGGCCGAGTTGAACGTGCGCTCGAAAGTACCGGTGGGTCTGGCGTTGTCACTGGTCAACGGCGCTGACCGACCGGTGCGCCAATACACACTCCGAGCCGCGCAATGACACGCGCCACTGTGCTGAGCGTGGTGATGCCCGCGTACAACGAAGAAGGCGCTATCGAGGCGGCGACCTCCGAGGTGCGTGAGTTCGTGCTGGACAGGATCCCCGGATCCGAACTCGTGGTGGTCAATGATGGCTCGCGTGACCAGACCGGCCCAATTCTCAAACGGATCGCGGACGCGGACCCTCGCGTTCGCGTGTTGCATCGTGCCAATGGCGGGCACGGACCCGCCCTGCGCGCTGCGATCGACGCGGCGCACGGCGACAGTTTCTTCCTCATCGACAGCGATCGCCAGATACCACTCAGCGAGTTTGAGCCTCTCTGGGACGCCGTCCGAAACGGGAGTGATGCGGCATTCGGAGTCCGCAGTCATCGAGCCGATCACCCCGCGCGCATCCTGTTGACGCGCGCGATTCGCAGTGTACTGCCCGTGCTGTTCGGAGTGCGTGTCCGCGACGCCAATGTGCCCTTCAAATTGCTCAAACGACATGTGTGGGAAGCCGCTCGCTCCCATATTCCCGAGGACACACTCGCGCCGTCCCTGTTCCTCTCGGTCTTTGCCGTCAGGCGCGGGTTCACCATTACCTACGTGCCCGTCAGCCACCGCGACCGGGAAACGGGTGTCGTCTCGATTCGCCGCTGGAAGCTGATCAAGTTCTGCGCGCAAGCATTC
The DNA here is from genome assembly GCA_040080315.1 of Gemmatimonas sp. Taxonomy (GTDB): domain Bacteria; phylum Gemmatimonadota; class Gemmatimonadetes; order Gemmatimonadales; family Gemmatimonadaceae; genus Gemmatimonas. The sequence continues at coordinate 2,848 of JBEBIR010000044.1, read as the reverse complement.
AGGCAGCTGCTGGCGTTTCGATGGAGTTTGTCGCGGTGAGTCAGGAAGCGCGCATTCTGATCATCGGCGCCGGACCAACGGGACTCGGTGCCGCCACGCGACTGATCGAGCATGGTCATGACAACTGGCTCCTGATGGACGCGGCCGAGCAGGCGGGCGGCCTCTCGTCTTCCGTTGTTGACGATCATGGTTTCACGTGGGACCTCGGTGGACACGTCCTCTTTTCGCACTACAAGTGGTTTGACCGGCTCATGACGAAGGCGCTGGCCGACGCGTGGATCGAGCACGAGCGAGAAGCATGGGTCTGGATTCGGAATCGCTGGGTGCCGTATCCGTTTCAGAACAACCTCTGGCGACTACCGGAGCCCGATATCGCCTCCGCGCTGGCGGGACTCGAGGAGGTTGCCGCCACGCCCCCGTCGCTCACACCACCCGGAGACTTTCGGGAGTGGCTTACGAGGAGCTTTGGAACCGGACTGTGCGAGCTCTTCATGCACCCGTACAATCGAAAGGTCTGGGCCTACGATCCGTCCAAGCTTGGTGTCGGCTGGATGGGAGAGCGCGTGGCGACGGTTGATCTCGACCGCGTGAAGCGCAACATCGAGATGGGTCGGGACGACGTCGCATGGGGGCCGAATGCAACATTCCGCTTTCCCGTGCATGGCGGCACCGGCGCCATCTGGCGGAGTCTCCATGATCAACTGCCCGCTGACCACGTGCAGTTAAATCGCCGCGTCGTGGCGGTGAATAGCGGCGCGCGACATGTGCGCTTCGAGGACGGGAGCATCGAGCCGTACGATCGGCTGATTTCCACTATGCCGCTTGATTGCCTGTTGCGTCTGCTGGTCGACCAGCCCGCGTTGCGCGTCCTCGCCGATCAATTCGTGCATTCGAGCAGTCATATCATCGGCGTCGGTTTTGAGGGGTCGGTCCCGGACGACCTGCGAACCAAGTGCTGGATGTATTTCCCGGAGGAGAACGCGCCGTTCTATCGGTCCACCGTCTTCAGCAATTATTCACCACACAATGTCGCGCGCCCAGGCGAGCAGTGGTCATTGATGGCTGAGGTCAGCGAATCCCCGGACAAACCGGTGAACGCGGAAACGATTGTCGAAGAAACCATCCAGGGCTTCCGCAATTGCGGGATGATCGGCGCGCGGGATCGCATCGTGACACGCTGGCATCGGCGGCTCGAACATGGCTATCCGACGCCGTGGTCGGGGCGCGACGCGGTGTTGCAGCAAATCGAGCCGGTCCTCGATGCGGCGGGCGTGTACAGCCGCGGACGCTTCGGCACGTGGAAATACGAAGTGAGCAATCAAGATCACTCGGCTGCGCAGGGCGCCGAAGCCGTGGACCACATCCTGATCAACCATCCGGAAACGACGCGGTTCGGTCGCATGGACGCTGAACCACCCGACGTGCACTGACCTGCACGCGGATCAGACCATCACCAACGGATGCGGCACAGGCGCGATGAACGCGCCACCCTGTTCGCGGAACGTCGCCTGTTCTCGAATGATCTCGTCAAGGAGATTCCATGCCAGCACCAGCAAGTGTGTGGGTGGATCCTCAAGCAGTCGTTCCGGACCAACTACGGGGATGCGCACTCCGGGAACGAGACGATTCTGCTTGGCGACGTTCTTGTCGACCACGAACTGCACGTCGTCAGTGGTCAGCCCGCAATAGTTGAGCAGCACGGTTGCCTTCGCAGGCGCACCGTAGGCGGCCACGCGCGCGCCCTGCGCACGCAGCGAGCGCAGGAGTCGGGGGAGCTCCTCTCGGACAACGGCCGCCCCTTCCGCGAGGGTGCGGCACCCCTCGGCGGCCGCGCGCGTGCCTTCTTCTGCCACGCGCGCCGCGACACGATCCGGGCGCGCCAGCGGATGTCCAGCGCGACCGATGAGCGCGCGAAGCGAACCGCCGTGCGTCGCCACGCGCTCCACATCGAGCAACTCCAACCCTTCCGCCGCACACATGCGCGCGAGCGGTGCGGTCGCGTAGTACGTCATGTGCTCGTGATACGTCATGTCAAACGCCAGCGCGGATACGGTGTCGGCGAACGACTGCACCTCGACGAGGAAAACACCATCGGGCGCGAGTAGTTCGAAGGCGGCACGCATGAACCCCCGTACATCGTCGACGTGTGCGAAGACGTTGGTGGCGGTGACCAGTGCGGCGCGCGTGGTTCGAGCAAGGCCGCGTGCCACGTCCGCGTTGAAAAAGGCGACCAGCGTGGGAATACCGTGTGCCTCGGCGAGTCGGGCGAGGTTCTCGGCCGGCTCGATCCCCTGCACGCGCATGCCGCGCCGCTGAAACCCGGAGAGGAGCAGACCATCGTTGCTGCCCACGTCGACCACGAGATCGCCAGATTCGAGGCCGAGCCGCGCGACCATCGATCCGGCAAGTTCGTCAAAATGCGCGCGCATCGTGCTGGAGGTGGAGGGCACGTAGGCATAGTCGGCGAACAGCACAGCCGGATCCACCACTTCGCGCAGTTGCACGAGTCCGCACGAGGTACACCGCGCCAGCGTGAGCGGAAATGTCGGCGCGTCGGGGGCATCGAGCGCAATGAGCGCGTTGGCGAGCGGCTGATTGCCCAGCGAAAGGAAATCGCTCAGAGGCCCGCCGCAGCCGCGACAGTCGCTACGAATCACGACGCTCACGCGCGCGCCCCGATGGGCAGATACTCGCAGTGAGCCGACCAGCGCGCTGGATCGAGCGCGCGTCGAGCGTCGAGAATCAGTGGACGCCGCATGAGTTCCGCCACGCGCGCGGGATCCAGCGTGATATAGTCGGTCCACGCCGTGGCCACGATCGCCGCGTCCGCACCGCGCAGCGCGTCTTC
>JBEBIR010000508.1:0-3237 GCA_040080315.1 Gemmatimonas sp. | reverse complement strand
TGGGCGCCGAATGCGCGTATCAAGATTGCCGGGTCGCGCGCGCCGGGCTCCAACAACCTGCAGGATTTCGGCATGTTCAGCGCCGACAGTGCCGGGAATCTCTCCGGCCGCAAGGTCTCCGCGTGCAGTACGAACAGCATGGAAGACGGTCAGAACGAGTCGGTGACGTTAACTGCGACCGACTCGGCCACCAACGCAAAGGTCACCGCCAAGGTGCCGGGTGCCTCGTGGGTTTGCATGTGATCGCCTGATGCTGGTGGTATTCGTTGGTCCGCTGTTTTCACCGGCCGCCTCACAGATGATCGAGGCGGCCGCGTCATTGTCTGGTGTCCGTACCCTCGTCGTGTCGCAGGAACCGCTTGAACGACTGGCGTCGCACATTGCCGATCGTCTGCACGGACACTGGCGCATCGACAACGTGCTCGACGCGTCGCAGCTTGAGACGGCGCTGCGCGCGCTGGCCGAACGCTACGGACCCATCGCGCGCTGCTTCGGACCGCTGGAGCAGTTGCAGGTGCCATTGGCCCAGGTGCGCGAACGACTGGGAATTCCCGGACTGTCCAGCGCTGCCGCCGCCAATTTTCGCGACAAGGCGCGCATGAAGAACGTGTTGCGCGCGGCCGGTGTGCCCGTCGCACGTCATCGGCTTATCGGCACACGCGATGATGCGGAGTCGTTTGTACGCGAAGTCGGATTCCCGATTGTCGTCAAGCCACCGGCCGGTGCGGGCGCCATCGCGACACATCGATTCGATGCAGTGGACGGGCTGACGGACTTCCTGCGACGTCATCCGCCGTCGCCGCGCGATCCGATGCTGGCCGAAGAGTTCCTGCGCGGCACCGAGCACTCGCTGGAGACGGTGTCCATCGGCGGCAAGGCCCATTGGCATTCGCTCACGCACTATCAGCCGACACCACTCACGGTCCTCGAGAACAACTGGATCCAGTGGTGTGTGCTGTTGCCGCGCGAAATTGACGTGCCCGAGTACAACGACATTCGCGAGGTTGGCGCGCGCGCACTCACGGCACTCGGCATGGACACGGGTGTCTCCCACTGCGAGTGGTTTCGCCGCACCGACGGCAGCGTTGCCATCAGCGAAATCGCCGCTCGGCCGCCGGGGGCACACATCACTACCATGATCTCCCGCGCGAACGACATCGATTTTGTGCTCGCCTGGGTCACCCTGATGGTCCACGGCACGTTCGAACCACCGGAACGGAAGTACGCCGTCGGCACCGTGTATCTGCGCGGCCAGGGCAGTGGTCGCGTGGTCGATGTGCAGGGTCTCGATGTCGCGCAGCGGGAGTTCGGATCACTCATCTGCGATGTACGCATCCCCGAGCGCGGGCAGTTGCCCACCGGCAGTTACGAGGGCGAAGGCTACATTATCGTGCGACACCCGGAGACCCGCGTCGTGGTACACGCACTGGAGCGCGTGGCGCATACCGTGCGGGTTCAACTCGCCTAACCAGAGTCAAGCAATGCCGCAAACGGTACTCATGCTGACACCCGGCTACCCGGGTGAGATGCCGCTCTTCACACGCGGACTGTCCATGCACGGCGCGAACGTGTTGGGCGTGGCGAATGGCCCTGCGCACGAGCTTCCCGAGATCGCGCGACGTCACCTCGCTGGCTACCTGCAGGTGAGCGATCTGTTCACGAATCCGTTGTCCGCCATCGAGTCCATCAAGCGCTGGCTGGCCGGACAGACCATCGATCGGGTCTGTTGCTTGTGGGAGCCCGGTATCGAACTCGCGGCGCAGATTCGCGAAGCGTTGGGTGTGCCCGGACAATCCTTCGACCAAGCGCAGCGCTTTCGCAACAAGGATCTCATGAAGCAGGCGCTGCTGGCCGGCGGTGTACGCGTGCCGCGCGCCGAAGTCGCAACGACGGCCAAGGAAGTGTGGGCGGCCACGGAAAAGATCGGGTATCCCCTCATCATCAAGCCCATCGCTGGTGCGGGATCGATGGACACGTTTCGTTGCGACGACGCGGCCGCCGTGACCGATGCGTTGGCGCTGCTCGGACACATCGCCGAAGTCAGTGTCGAAGAGTTTATCGACGGTGAGGAATTCACGTTCGACACCATCTGCGCGCGCGGGCGCATGCAGTACTTCCACATCGGCTACTATCGCCCGCGCCCACTGATTGCGCGCACCAACGAGTGGATCAGTCCGCAAACGCTCAGCTACCGACATGTGGATGACGCGTGGGTGGCCGGCGGTCGGGCCATGGGTGAGAAAGTCCTGCAAGTGCTCGGCTACGATACGGGATTCACGCACATGGAGTGGTACCGTAAGGCCGACGGCGAAACGGTGTTCGGGGAGATCGCCGCGCGGCCACCCGGTGCGCGCACGGTCGATCTCATGAACTACGCGTCCGACGTCGATCTCTTTCAGGGATGGGCGGAAGCGGAACTCAAGGGCACCTTCTCGCTCAAGATCGAGCGGAAGTACAACTGCGCCTGCATCACAAAGCGGGCGCACGGACAGGGGCGGATTACGCGCATCGAGGGGCTTGAGGAACTCCAGCGACAGTTCGGTGAAGCGATCTGCACGGTGGATCTCCTCCCGATTGGCAGTCCGCGACGCGACTGGAAGAGCACGCTCCTTTCTGATGGCTACGTGACGCTGCGCCATCCCGACTGGCAGCGCACGATCGAAATGGCCGATCTGGTGGGCACCGAGCTCCAGTTATACGCGGGCTGACCGCGGAATCCTTCGCTGGTGACGCCAGGCGCTTCCTCGGCGCCATGTGGCGTGGAAACCCCACTAGGAGTGGACTGAAGGCCACGAATTCGGGGGGTCGCAGATCGCGTTTCGAGGCAAATCGCCCCAATCGGAGGCGGCACGCGGCTTGCCCTGTAAGGTGTCGGATGCGCTACGCGCTTAGGCGAGCCACCTTCACGTCCGCGTCGGGATCACACATGTCCAGAATCCTCGAAGAGCCGTCGGTCGACCCAGTCCGGAGCTTCTTCTCGCAGCAGTGTGTGCTCCTCACCGGGATTGCCTCCGGTGTGGTCGAGCCTTTCGCCGGTGAACCCTCGCTGTCATCGACCTATCAGATGGGTCGTCGCGATGGCTATCACGTGGTGGTGGCGCATCTGGCTTCCAGTCGCTCGCTGCGTGAGGCGGCCGAGAAGTGTCTGGCCTTCGGTCGCGGCGTGGACGAGCGCGCCGAGGCCCACCCGTACGGCCCGGACTGGTGTCATGGCTTCGCACAGGCCACCCTGGACGC
>JBEBIR010000507.1:0-3250 GCA_040080315.1 Gemmatimonas sp. | reverse complement strand
ATTCGCCCATTGGTTGTAGAGCAGCGGGAGGTCGCGATAGCTCTGCACCCACTTCGCGAACATCGAGTAGATAATGGTCTCCGACGTCGGACGCACGACGAGGCGTTCCTCAAGCTGCTTGCCACCGCCCATGGTGACCACCGCACACTCGGGCGCGAATCCTTCCACATGCTCGGCTTCCTTCGAGAGAAAACTCTCCGGAATGAACAGCGGGAAGTACGCATTCACGTGACCGGTCGCCTTGAACATGTCATCCAGGGCGCGCTGCATGCGCTCCCAGATACCGTACCCGTGCGGACGAATCACCATGCACCCGCGCACCGGAGAATAGTCCGCCAGTTCGGAGCGCAAGACCAGCTCGTTATACCACTCGCTGAAGTTCGCCGCGCGAGACGTCAGCTTCTTGTCATCACTCATGTCACGTTCCCGGTGGTCGATGGAGTCCACGTTTCGAGGAGCTCCTGAATGCTGTTGAAATGCACGTCGTCTCGCGCGGCCTCACTGACGCGCACAGGCGCCGCGTCGTCGTGTGCGAAGGTGAGGTTGACTACATACCGCACACCGGCCTTTCGCGCGGTTTCCACTTGCTTCTCCTTTCGCTGCGCACGCAAGGCGTACTCAACGCGCAATCCGCGATCTCGCAGTCGCGCGGCCGTGGTCAACATCTCGAGCGGGTAGGTCGGGTCATCAGGCGCTTGCACCACCCACACATCGACCGACGACTCCACGCTCGGCATCAACCCACGGGCTCGGAGCAGCTCGCCCAACACCACATCGCCCAACCCGAACCCCAACGCCGGCAAGTCCACGCCGCCCAGCGACGCTAACAAACTGTCGTACCGTCCACCACCACAAATCGCGCGGAACTCGCCGACCGCATCGAACAGCTCAAAGACGATCCCCGTATAGTACGCGAGGCCACGCACGATCGTGAGGTCAAACTGGATCCACGCGGCCACGCCCAGTGCCGACGCATGCGCCATATACTCGTCGAGTCGCGCCACGTGCGGCGCGACCGCCGGCGATGCTCCGTAGGTGGCGCGCATCGACTCGAAGTCGAGCGATCCAAATCCGAGGACCGCGCTGCATGCCTCGGTGCTCAGGCCCGCAGCAACCAGCTTCTCCTCCGACACGTCGCGCGGCTGGCGGTCCAACTTGTCCAGCACGGCATAGACGGCCGGCCACAGCGTCTCGCCAATGGCGAGATGTGTCAACAGGCCGTTCAACAATTGCCGGTCGCTCACGCGCGCCCGCACGTCCGCTGACGTCAAGCCGAACGCGCGCATGATTTCGATCGCCACCGACAACAACTCGGCGTCGGCGAGCACGTCCGCCTCGCCCACGATGTCGACATTCAACTGAAAATGTTCGCGCAGCCGTCCTTTCTGCGTTCGCTCATAGCGGAACAGCTGCGGAATGCTGAACCATCGCACAGGCTTGCGCAGCGACTGCGCACGCGCACCCACCATCCGCGCAAACGTTGGCGTCATCTCGGGTCGCAAGGCCACCGCGCGATCGCCCTTATCCACGAAGTGATACAACTGCGTCACGATCTCCTCGCCACTCTTCTGGGTATAGAGATCCAGCGGCTCGAGCGGCGGCCCATCGTACTCCTGAAACGCATAGCGCCGCACGACGCGGCGCCAGGTGTCGAAGATGTGGGCTCGTTCCGCGAATTGCTCCGGATAGAAATCGCGGAATCCCGGCAATGGCTTCGGTGGCATCTGCGTAACCTACCGAGCTAGCGGATCGACCTGCAACCGCTCCATCGCGTCGCCGACAGTGTGGAATGAGCCGGTGACGAGGATCGTCGAACCCGTCAATTCGGCCTGTCGTAGGGCCTCGTCAAAGTCGTCCACGCGTGTGGCCGAGATCGCGACCTCGCGCGTCCATGCCGCCACCTCGTTCAAGTCCCACGCGCGTGACGCCGGTGCCGTCGGCGCGGATGTCAGGAAGATGCGGTCGGCGACTGTCGACACGGCGCGTAGAATGCCCCGCCAGTCCTTATCCCGGAGCACCGTGACCACCGCGACGACCGGCAACGGCAAGCCGGTCGCGCGGACGTTCGCGACGACCGAGGCGGCCCCGTCGGCATTGTGGGCCACGTCGAACAGCCACGGTCCCCAATGGTGAAAACGGCCCGACAGCCGCACATCGGTCAGCCCGCCCGCGCCCCGCTCCGCGATGTGCTTCCACGGTGGGCCCGCGCCTTCCAGCATCGCGAACGCCACCGCCGCATTGTGCGCCTGGAACGTACCCACTAGGGGAGTGGATAGTCGCCGCTCACGTCCACCGGTCCGGAGCGTGAACGTGGTACCCGATTCGGCCAGTGCAACGTCGCGCACTTGCCAATCGCGCCCGGTCGCCAAAATCGGCGAGGCGCCGATCGCCTCCGCGTGTGCGACCAAGACGTCGCGAATATCCGGTCGTGTCTCTCCGATGATGGCCGCCCGTCCGGCCTTGAAAATGCCCGCTTTCTCGTTGGCAATCTGCAACAACGAATCGCCGAGGAATTCCATATGATCGAAACCGATCTGCGTGACGCCCGCCGCGATCGGTTCCACAACGTTGGTGGCGTCCAGTCGGCCACCCAGCCCGACCTCGACGATGGCCACTTCCGCGCCGGCGTTCGCGAAGTGCGAAAGCGCCATGGCCGTCGTCGCCTCGAAGAAGGTCGCCCCCAACTCCGCGAGGAGCGGCTCATTGGCGGTGAGCCATGCGGTGATCGACTCCCGTCGCATTGGCTGACCATCAACAATCACACGCTCGTTGAAATTGACCAGATGCGGCGACGTGTATCGTGCCACACGCAACCCCGCGTGACGCATGACGGCGTCCAGCGTCGCCACGGTACTGCCCTTCCCATTGGTGCCGGCCACGTGAAACACCGGATAGGCGCGCTGCGGATTCCCGAGAGCCTCGAGCAATGCCGACACGCGTTCGAGCCCGAGGCGCCATGCACCGCCCGTGCGCGCGAACAGTCTCGCCAGCGCCGCTCGATACGCCGCGTTGGTATCACTGTCCAACGCCTGGGCGGAGGGGCTGCCGGGAATGTGACTTCCGGGAACGTGGCGTGGCGCCAACGGTTCGATCGTCAGCTGTCCTGCGCGTGTCCAGTTGCCGCCGGGCGACCAGTCATGTGCCTCAGCAGCCGAGAGATCGTCGAGCGCAGTCGCCAGGATCTGCGGCGTCAGCTTCTTGATCCGTACCGGCGGCGGGCCGCAGCCTAGCTCGTAGATCAGCTTGCCCC
>JBEBIR010000506.1:0-3258 GCA_040080315.1 Gemmatimonas sp. | reverse complement strand
TACGCCAGCTACTGGAACGACGGCCTGGTGATGCTCGATGTCGGGAATGGCATCAAGGGTGGCTCGCCATCCAATCCCCAACTGGTGTCGCAGTTCAAGTACGATCTGAATGCGTTGTACAAGCAGGTTGAGGCTGTGGGCGGGCCCGGGTTTATCCGTGGTACGCATACCGCCTGGCGGCATGGCAAGTACGTCTTCATCGCCGATGAAGTATTCACCATGAACGACATCGGGGCGTTGCAACAGAAGCAGACCAGCCGCGCCTATGGACGACTGCACGTGGTCGATGTGAGCGACATGGCACATCCCAGGGCGGTGGCGTACTACGAACCGGAGTTCGGCGGTGTGCACAACATCTGGATCGCCGGCGACACGCTCTACATGGGTGCGTACAATGCCGGATTCCGCGCATTCGATATCTCCGGCGAACTGCGCGGCGACCTGCGCGCGCAGCAACGCGAGATCGCTCACGTCAACCCGTCAGACCCCAAGGGGTTCATTCCCAACAACACGATGACCTGGGGCGTGGTGGTGAAGGATGGCCTCATGTACATCAATGATGTGAACACCGGCCTGATGATCGTGCGGATCAATCCGAAGGCGGTGATCGTACCGTGAGGCGATGCCTCGCGTTTGTGGCCCTGTGTGTCGGCACGACCGCATACGCGCAGTCGTTACCGACGCGCGACTATCTCGTGCTGGTGGCCAGCGAGTCGGTCGACCGTGTTGCTCTGGTGCGCTTTGGCGCGAAAGGTGCGACGGTCGAGCGTGAGAAGTACGTGGGATGGTCACCGACCGAAGTGGCCGGCCCGCACGGTGTTGCCGTCTCGCCCGACGGAAAGCACTACTTTGTGACGACCGCGCACGGCACGCCGTTCGGCAGGCTGCTCAAGTACAACACCGAGTCGAACGCGGCGGCAGGCAGCGCGATGCTGGGAAATTTTCCGGCCACCATGCAGGTGTCGCCCGATGGGTACTACGTATTCGTCGTCAATTTCAATCTTCATGGCGACATGGAGGCCAGCGACGTCTCCGTCGTAGCGGCCGACGAGATGGTGGAGATTGCCCGCATCCGCACCTGCACGATGCCGCACGGCTCACGCATCAGCGCCGATGGCAGCAAGCACTATTCGGCATGCATGATGGATGAGGAGCTGGTGGAGATTGATACGCGCACCCTTTCGGTGAGCAGGCACTTCTTTCTCACCAAGGGCAAGGAGATGGGTATGACCGGCGAGCCGCCGGTGCGCGGTGCGGCAGCGCACGCAGGTCATGATATGGGCGGACACGGCATGGAACCGCCCAAGCCTGGCGACGTGTCGTGCTCCCCCACATGGGCGCAACCGTCGCGTGATGGCACCCGTGTCTGGGTCGCCTGCAACAAGTCCAGCGAAATCGTCGAGATCGACACAAAGTCGTGGAAGCTCGTGCGTCGACTTCCGGCCGGGCCCGGCGTGTACAATCTCGGTATCACGCACGACGGCACAAAGCTTGTCGCCACCAACAAGCGCGATGCTTCGGTATCGGTGTTCGACGCCGCAAGCGGCAAGGAACTCGCGCGTATCCCGACCACTCGCAAGGTGGTGCACGGTGTGGCCGTGTCCGACGACGATCGCTACGCGTTCATTTCCGTTGAGGGGATTGGGTCGGAGCCCGGCACCGTCGATATCATCGACCTCGCAGCGCTTAAGAAAGTTGCCAGCGTCGATGTCGGTCAGCAGGCGGGCGGAATCGATTTCGTGCGATCGGAGTCGGTCAAGCGATAGTCGCGTGATGGCCTCAGAAACTGCGCTGCGCACGGAAACACACTGAAAAAGGGGAACTACACCGAAACAGGAACAGACTGGAGTTTGTTTCCGTGTAGTTTCCGTGGTGTCAGCGAGTTTCCGTGCGGAGCGGTTCCCATCGGTGGGCGGTGATCTGGACCCTGACGCGCAGTCAAACAGCGCTGCGCTCGTGCGGGGCGGTTCCCCGCGTCGTGCGGGTACCGTAAGGGAATTCCTGAGAGGCGACGCCAGGCCGTCTACGTCGATCGGCTTATTGCCATTCACCGCCCCGCCAGTATGATCAACAATGTCGTCAACTGTAGAGGTGAAGAGTGGAGGCCAATAGCCAGTCTCGGGATCGCGCGAAGCCGCTGCGCATCGCGCTCATTTCGCCGAAGGGACCGCTCTATCGGCACCGCGGCGGCATATGGAAGAAGTCACTGCGCTATCAGCCGCTGACCCTGACCACACTCGCGGCACTTATTCCTGCCGATCTTCCGCACACTGTGCAGTGCATCGACGAGGGCATCGCCGATGTGCCATTGGATCTCGATGTGGATGTGGTTGGACTGACCGTCATTACCGGCACCGCGGTTCGCGCATACGCCTTGGCTGACCACTTTCGCTCACGCGGCATTGCCGTGGTGCTCGGCGGCCCGCACGTCACACTCATTCCCGACGACGCACAGCCGCATGCGGACGCGATTGTTGTCGGATATGCCGAAGACGCCTGGCCGACACTGTTGCGCGATCATGTGAGCGGGACGCTGAAGCCGCGGTACACCATGGCGCCCGATCTGAGTCTCGCCAATCGACCGTTTCCGCGTCGCGAGCTACTCCCGAGCAGCAATTTCCTCACCAACAACGTCTTCGAAGCCACGCGTGGCTGTGTTCATCCCTGCGAGTTCTGCGTTGTCCCCACAGCGTGGGGACGCAAGCCGTTCCTCAAGCCGGTCGCCGATGTCGTGGCCGACATCCGCTCGCATGGCGCAAGAAAGCTGATCTTCATCGACCTCAACCTGATCGCCGACCGGGAGCACGCCAAGGCGCTGTTCACCGCGCTCATACCGCTCAAGCTCAGTTGGTACGGACTGGCGACGGTGTTGTTGGCTGACGACCTGGAGCTGCTGGAGCTGTGCGCACGCAGCGGATGCCGCGGACTGCTCATGGGTCTCGAGTCCATGTCCACCGCGAACCTCAAAGGCAGTCGTAAGGGCTTCAATTCGCCGGATAACTTCGTACGGGTTGTCGAGCGACTGCACGCGCACGGCATCGCGCTGCAAGGCTGCTTTGTGTTCGGACTCGATGACGACAAGCCCGATGTCTTCCATAAGACCGCTGAGTTTGCGGTCGACGCCGGAATCGACTTGCCGCGCTTCGCGGTCGTGACGCCCTTTCCCAATACCCCGCTTTACAAGCGACTGCTGTCTGAAGGACGCATCCTCACGCACAACTGGGAACTGTACGATGCGCAGCACGTCGTCTTCCAGCC
>JBEBIR010000505.1:0-3262 GCA_040080315.1 Gemmatimonas sp. | reverse complement strand
GGCACACGGACACTCGAGGTGCGCGCGGTCGGCTACTATCCGGAACGCCGCGCGATCGATGTCGTCGATGGGACCGCGCCAGTCAACGTAGCGCTCGTCACGTTCAAGTCCGTGCTGGAAACGGTGAAGATCAGTGCGAACTACCTTCGCTACAGCAATCTGGCCGGCTTCCGGGAACGACAGCGCACGTCCGTTGGTCAATTTATTACGGCCGCCGACATTGCGCGTCGACAGCCCATCACCACATCCGACTTGTTCCGCATGGTATCTGGTGTGTATGTCGATCGCGACACGGAGGGCGACGCCACGATCCTCATGCGCGGGGTGTTCGAGGAACGATGCAGTCCAGCCGTGTATATCGACGGCAGCTACCTGAGCGTGCTCAACGCGAGCAATCTGGACTCGTTCGTAAGCCCCAACGAAATCGCCGCGATTGAGGTCTATTCACCCACTCAGGTACCGGCCCAGTTCCAGCCGGGTCTGAGCGGCTGCGGCAGCATCGTGATCTGGACCCGTTGATTTGGGCGACTGAGCCGTTTGTTCAGGCTCAGTCGTTCACTTGAAGATGTTCAGCAGCGAGGCGACGAAACCGCCCTGCTCGGCGTTTCCGCCCGCGAGAATTTCCAGCTCGCCCTTGTCCAGCCAGAGTCCCCCGCACTGCGGACACTGGTCGATCGTGACGTGATTGTGTTCCTTCGCGACGAGCGCGCTACCATCACGCGGGCACTTGTTCCGTTCGGCGGCGATCAGCGCCGCGCGCTCCGCATCCGCGCGATCGCGCAACTGCTTGCGTAGTTCGGCGTCAACACGGGCGAAGTACTCGTCCTCGTTCCGACTTGGCGTGGATTCGATGGCCATGGGTTACGCCTTCACGGGCTTCATCAGGTTCCGCGCGAACAACCCGATGATGATCGCCGCGCACAGCACGTTACCAATGGGACCCATGACAAAGATCGCCTTGAACACCAGCGACATCAGCATCAATGGCAGCTTGATGATGGGCAGCAGCCAGTCGGCGGGAGCCGGAAAGTCGAAGAACGGCATGTTGTCGGGGCCTCACAAGTGGACGGTGCTTTGGGGATGCCCCCAAGTGTAGCGTCGCTCGATCAGCCTCGGAAGCGCTGGAGGTACTGGAGGTCGTCCTCGTCAGTGCGAACGGTATAGATGGCTCCGCCGTTGCCGAACCCGATCAGCCGAGTCTTCCGGGGCAGCGCAACCACTCCTGTGAGCTTCCCCGTCGAGGAAAACACATCGTAGCGCGGGATCTCGTCCTTGGCAGAGCGAGAGCGCGCCACCCAGATCTCTCCAGAGGGCGACGCAAACACGCCGTTCTCTGTGAACGCGGGCTTGACGGCCGGCCACTCTTTGGGCTCTTCGGCCGGCGCCATCGGTGCGGCGCCGGTGGTGACTTTTCCATTCTCGACGGAGCGGGTAATCCCTACACCCGGCGAGCTTTTCTGAGCGTCGCGATACTCCTTCTTCTCGGCCTCGCCGACTTTGACAGGAGAGAACGCCACTGCCGCGCCCTTGGTGACCTGTCTGGTGGGAGAGACGATATCCACGTGATAGTCCTTGATACGGACCACCACCAGATTGCCGTTGGGCAGCACCGTCCATGCATCACGAGCCGGAAACGGCGCACGCCCGCCGAGTCGCACTTGCACGTTGCGCTGACCACCTGAGCCACTGGTCTCCACCGACGCCGCGTTCTTGGGGAGTTGCACAAACGTCAGGGTGTCATAGCGCCACGTCTTCCGGTTGTAGCGCATGACGGGCGCCGAGTCGGACGCAACCGGACCATTGGGCCCGAATGAAATGGGAGAGCCCTCGAAATACAGGTGTCCCTGTGCGTCGACCGCACGCGGCGCCATGATGGAAACAATCCCGCGCCCACCGCCGCCGGGGCCGTCATCCGACGCCGCTTTCGGCGCCGGTGCGCCGTCCTCAAGTCGGAACGTCGATCCCGGCTTGCCGTTGGGCAGAATGGTGAGGTAGCGCGAGTTGAGTGGATCAAAGATGATGCTCGAGTCGCCGGGCACACCCACAAGCCGCATCGGCAGGCCATACTCACCCGGCCCTGATCCTTCGCGACCGACTTTACTGGCCTTCCCTGCCTTGAGATCGACCAACTGGACGACCTTGTCCCTGTTGTCGGCCACGAGCACCCGTCCGTCGCGCAACTCGCGGATGCCGACAATCGCCGAGAACGGCTCGGCGAACTCCGACTCGGGTTTGGAGAGGGTGCGCGTGGTGACCTGAGCTGGCAGCATCGCGGGGAGCGAGACCAGCAGCATGGAGAGGCTGACGCGGACTAGTCGGTATGCGGTGCGCATGTTGGGGTGCGGAGACAGTGGGGAGGTAGAGCGTGATGAATGGTAAGTCACCGGCGAGACTGGGATCGTTTCCGGACCGTCGAAACTGCCTGACGCGAATGATCCCGTGACACGCTGAGGTGCCGTCATGACGCGAATTGCTCCGGGTGCTCGAATACCGCCTCAGGGGCTCCGGATTGATCGGAATGTTGTTGTAGAAAAACAAAAAGGACGATGCCGTCGACGCGCAACCTCGCCTGGTGCTGCACGGGGCAGTTCGCGTTCTGACGTCCTGTCAGGATGCCACGGAGCGATTCGCGTCAGGCAGTTGGCGGCGGCGCAGACGCCCGCTTGCGACGCCAGCCTGTTTTGCGTTTCGAGACGCGTCGCCCCACCAGCAGGAGCGGCACCACGAACATGGCGCCCACCGTACCCGCGACGGTGCCGCCGGCTGTAGCCAGCGCAATTTCGCCGAACATGCTGTCGGCGTCGGTGCCTACTGACAACGGGATGAGCGAGGCCAGCGAGGCCAGTGTGATCAGCATGATCATGCCGCCTCGATCGACCGCGGCGCGCAACACCATGCCGGCATCGAGTCGCATATCACCGCCGGCATCGCGATGCGCGCGGCGGCGCGCGAGTGCGGCGTCAATGAGCAGAATGGATTGATGCACGGCGAGACCCACCACCAGAATGACACCCACGGCGGCTTCACGCGTGAACGCCACCTTGAATATCCAGAACGCCGCGGCCACACCTGACAGCGCCAACGGCAAGCTCAGAAACACCATCGACGCGCCCCACACAGAGTCGAACACCAGCGCGACCGTGAGCACCACCAGGGTGATGCCCACGGCGAACACGAGCCACAGTCCTTTCTCGCTGTTGTCGCGCTCGAAGGGTGAACCGTCGGTGATGTCGACAACGCTGTAACCCGCCGGTGCCGATAG
>JBEBIR010000504.1:0-3265 GCA_040080315.1 Gemmatimonas sp. | reverse complement strand
CACCAGCGTACGACCGTCCGGGCTCCAGGATGCACCGCTGACGTAGAGCGCCTGATCGAGCGTTTCATGCGTGCCGGTATGCAGGTCGTACAGCCTGAGTTCTTGCGATTGTACGCCTTGCGCGACGGCGGCAAGCCGCTGTCCATCCGGGCTCGGCGTGAAGCGCAGGAACGCAGCGGGGTCCACCTTCAGCGGTATGGCGTCTCCGCCGCTCGGTCGACGGATCAACCGCCCGACCTCCGCATTGACGCCAGGCAGGTACACCAGCGCGCCGTCGCGCGTGAGATCGAACTGCCCGCCGCCCGTGTATGCCGTTCGGCGCGCTGCCGACACGAGTGAGACGGAGCGCCCGACGAGCAAGGAATCACGGTTCGTAAACTTGGTTGCCGAAATGGTGCCGTCGAGGCCCATGTACACCAGATACTGATCGTCGATCACGCGAAAATCCGCACCCAGCAGGAGCGGCGCGCCTGCGGCTACGCTCGACCGTCGAATGAAGCGTTTGCGGTTGGGTGGATTGAGACTGACGACGGTCGCGAATTTGTTGGCGCCGCCACCGCACAGCACGTCCGTCTCGCTCAGCAGTTCCGGCATGACGCAATACGACATCGGCACGGATCGTTCCGGACCGGCGCCGGGATCGAGGAAGCGCAGCGAGCGGCCATCATCAGACGAAAAGAACACACGACCACTGGCGAGCCAGCTGCCGCCATGCGGATCGGTCGCCGGTCCAATAGTGCTGATCTGTCCGCCCGAAAGGCCCGTGAGCTTCAGGTTACCGCCGGACACAAATGCGACGCTCTTGTCATCCGGCGAGATACGTGGCGTCCCCAGCGCGCCATCGGTACCGACGATGACGTGCGCGTCGGTGCCGACGAGACTGCGATACCAGAGCTGTGACGACTCACCGATCTTCGCCTCATACACGATGAACGATCCATCGTGCGCGACCGCGAAGTTGCGGTACGTATCCTCCATCCGCATCGGCGACGTGGGTGGCAGCCCCACATCGCGCACCTCAGCGCTCGTGCGTGTCAGCGTCCACGCAGCGAATCCGACAGCGCCGACGGTGACAAGGGCCAGCATCGATGCTACAGCCTTCCAGCTGTTGCCGCCGCCCGCGCGCGCGGGCGAAGGGTTGCGACCGGTGACGTCGAGCGTCGACTGGAATCCCGTGTTCGTCAGCGCGTCGGCAAACGACTTCGCACTCTCGAACCGATCGGCGGGCAACTTCGCAAGCGCCGTGAATACGGCGTGTTCGAGGTACGCGGGTATCGTGTCGCGCAGCGTGCGCAACGATGTCGGCTTTTCACTGAGGACTCTTGCGACAATCGCTTGTACGCTGCTGCCGGTAAACGGCGCGTCGCCGACGAGCATTTCGTACGTCACCGCACCGAGTGCGTAGATGTCGCTGCGCGCATCGATGGTGCGTTCGCCCATGGCTTGTTCGGGCGACATGTACTGCGGTGTGCCGAGACTCAGGCCGGTCTGCGTCATGCGCGCGCCGCCGGCGCTTTGCACGGCCAACGCAATACCAAAATCCGCGACGAGCGCGGAGCCATCGTGCAGGAGAATGTTTTCCGGCTTGATATCGCGATGGATCACATTTTGGCGATGTGCGTAGTCGAGCGCGCTACCGACTTCGCGTGCAATGCGCACGGCGTCTGCGATTGGCAATTGTCTCTCGCGTTCCAATCGTGCGCGCAACGTTTCGCCGGTGACGAGCGGCATCACGTAGTACAGCAATCCGTCGGCATCGCCGCTGTCGAGCAGCGGCAAGATGTGCGGATGTTGAAGACGCGCCGTCGTGCGAATCTCGCTTAAGAACCGCTCACCGCCGAGCGCGGCACCCAAGTCAGGATGCAACACTTTGATCGCCACATCGCGGTCGTGTTTGAGATCGTGCGCGAGGTACACGGTGGCCATGCCGCCGGCGCCGAGTTCGCGCTCGAGGCGGTAGCGGCCGGACAGAGCGGTGGTCAGGCGATTGAACGTCATCGAGGAATCAGCGGTCATGGCGTCGCTGGTGGGAACACCGCATCGACGGCGCGTCGAAACGACGGGGGATCAATCGCTGGAAATCGAAACAATTCGGGCTCCATGCGTGCAAGGTGCGCGCGCACATCGGCGGCAACGATCCGGCCGTGAGCCGTCATCGCTTGCACAACCTGGTGCGCGATGCGCACCGCCTCGTCGATGGGGAGCTGTTGCTCGCGCGTGAGCCGGTCGCGCAGCGATTCGCCCGCGACAAATGGCATCACGTAGTAGAGCACACCCCCGGCCTCGCCGCTGTCGAGCAGGGGGAGGATGTGCGGATGCTGCAGCTTGGCCGTCGTCTTGATCTCGGCCAGGAAGCGCTCGGGCCCAAGCGTGGCGGCGAGGTCAGGATGCACGACCTTGATGGCGACTTGACGGTCGTGACGGAGATCGTGCGCGAGATACACCGTAGCCATGCCGCCTTGGCCGATTTCTCGCTCAAGGCGGTAGCGGTCAGCGAGGGCGGCGGCGAGGGCCTGCGGATTGGGCGTGTTCATCGCGCGGCAAAATCGCTCTTCACGCGATCGGGCGCCAGCCAAGATCTGCGTTCACTCCTAGCACCGACTCGCAAGGCGGATCACCGCGTACTCACCGCGCTCGAACAACACCCCTCCTCGCCGCTGGGGCAACATCGCCAGCGACGAGGACGCAGATCAACTGGCCTACCGCACCGTCCCCAAATCTCCAAGCCGCAGTGACAGGTCGGTCGTGTACCCGGCGCTGCCAGGAAACTCGTAGATGAGGGGCCTGGTCGCGCTTCCGACGAGAACGGCAAACTTGTAGCGCTGCTTCTCCGCGCAGAAGAGCCACGAGTTGAACACGTGGCGTACGCTCGGAGAGTTGGCGGGCACAGTGAACGTATGCGCACTGGCGACGTTGGTCGCAGCGCCGAGGACGCTTTCCCACGGCCCCGTGCCCGCCTGCGCCGTCGACGCGCCGAGGTCCACGGTCACCGCATCCTTCCCGCTGTTTCGCGCGTGGAGGACGATCTCGCAGCCGCGAATTCTGAGGTTCGCACCGCTGGCTGGCGGCTTAATGGACTGCGCGCTCAGGACATTCGGGAGCGCGAGTATCGCGATCGCCACGGCCAAGTGGCGCAGGCGAGAGATGGCTACCGCGTTGGGCATTGGAAACTCCGCGTGTCGTGGTGGGATGGACATGGGGTCGGTCCTGCATGGTTCCGCCGTCCACATCTGTTACGGCGACATCCCCGCGTCACTTTGGACAT
>JBEBIR010000503.1:0-3266 GCA_040080315.1 Gemmatimonas sp. | reverse complement strand
GATGCCGCCGCACAGCACCCGGCCCGATCCGTCGCGCTGATGGCGGATTCGGTCGCCGCCAATGGTGACACCGCGCGTGCGTACGCCATGCTCGACTCGGCGCTTCGCGCCAACAGAAAGGACGGCGCAGCGTGGCACCAGTTCGGCATGCTCAACTGGGCAATGGCGAAGTCGAAGCGTGACCCCAACTACATCAGTGACCAGCGCGTCATTCGGTTACTGCGCGGCGCCGACTCCGCGCTGCGACTGGCCACGCAGTTTGCACCGGACAGTGCGCGCTACTGGTTAACCCTCGGACGATTCAATCTCGGATCAGGCGTGGCCAGCATGCGATTTGCGGCGTCTGGCCAGGTGACGAACGCGCTGGATGCCGCCACGAGATCCGGCGATATGCTGCTACTGGCGGTGGCGGCGGATGAGGTGGGAATGGCGATCTGGCGACGGTACGAACCGGTGGCCAATCGCGCACTGCTGTCTGATGGCCAGCAGAAGATTCAACTCTCCATGTTCAACAACTTCTCGCGAGACAAGGCGCGGGATTTCATCGACAGCTATGTCCACAAGATCGACCCGCCCACCGGAGAGAAGGACTACCTGCAGGCGGTGGAGCATTTCCGTTCCGCCGTAGCGGCTGACCCCACATCCCTGCGGTACAGTCGTCACCTGTACATGGCGTACGGCGAGCGTGGCCGGTGGAATGAAATGCTCGATTTGGCCAGTCGCCGCGCTCGCGCATATCCGCTCGACGATCAGGCACAGTTGGCCCGCGGACTCGCGCTGCACCGCTTGGGCAACGAGCAGGCCGCGCAGGTGGCGTTCGACAGCGCCATGGCCATGATGGATGCCGACGATCAGGCGCGCCTTACGCGATTTACCCGCATTCTCCGGCCGAAGCCGACCAAGGCAACGAAGGGCACCATCGGCGACACCCTCGCGTTCGCCAAGCTGCCGGCGGCGCAGCAGCGCGGACTCGAGCAGATGTTCTGGTTCATGAGCGATCCGCTCACGCTCACCAACGAAAACGAGTATCGACTCGAGTTCCTGTCGCGTGTGGTGTGGGCCGACTTTCGCTGGACCAATGAGGACTTGGAACTGCGCGGCGCTGATACCGATCGCGGTGACATCCATGTCCGATACGGTCCGCCCGACCTGGAGACGACGGTTCCGGGGACGACGAGCTTTCAGGCCTCAAACACCGATGGCGGTGTCACGCTGGTGTGGGGGTACAACAACGGGCTGGTGTTCTTTTTCGACCTGCCACCGGGATATGGCACGTCACGATTGGCCTTTGTTGATCGTGACAACGTTGATCAGATCAAGAGCGCCATACCGGTGTCGTGGGCCAATATTCCGTCCACCCGCATGATCGACACCATCCCGATTCGCGTCACGCGTTTTCGCGCCGCCGCCGACTCGACCGACGCGGTCATTGCCACGCAGATTCCCATCGATTCGCTGGTGCGCGGTCTGGAAATGACCAGCGCACCGGTCGATGTCGATTTCCGCATCTTC
Organism: Gemmatimonas sp.; assembly: GCA_040080315.1. GTDB lineage: Bacteria > Gemmatimonadota > Gemmatimonadetes > Gemmatimonadales > Gemmatimonadaceae > Gemmatimonas. The sequence continues at coordinate 1,754 of JBEBIR010000503.1, read as the reverse complement.
GATCAATTCGTGCGCGTCAAGGGCGTCGAGTCGGTCCAGCAGAGTGTGCGACCGGATTCCGCCAACGCACCGCTCGCACGGCGATGGGTGCGTCGCTTGGGCCCCGGTGTCAACGTCGTGCGGGTCGAGGCGCTGCAAGCCGATAGCCGGCGCGCCGCGCGCGCCATGACACGCATCAATCCGGAGTCGACGATCGGCTTCGGAATGAGCGACATCCTGCTCGGCGACAAGCCGTCGCTTCGTGATGGCGTGACGCCCAAGCGCTGGCGCGATGTCACGATCGAGCCGAATCTGGGAGCGTATGTGCGCGGCGCATCCGTGGGATTGGTGTGGGAGCTCTACGATCTTGTCGCTCGTGAAGGGAGCAGCAAGTACCGCGTGGCCATTGCGGTCGAGCGCACGGATCGGACGTCGGCCGGTCGATTCGCTGCACGCCTCGTCGACGGGCTGGGTCGCACCGTGGGCCGACAGCAGGTCTCGCGCGACAAGCTCACCATCGCGTTTGACCGGACTGCCGCGGCCGCAGCAACATTGGTTGAATTTCTGGCGCTCGATTTGTCCGACTCATCCGCCGGTACCTACCGATTGCGGGTGGAGATCACCGATCTCGGAAACGGAAAGCGGACGTCGCGACAGACGGAGTTCCGGATCAAGTAGCGGGACCGTTGCGCCGAACGCCGCATCGGGTTGTCTTTCGCGACAATGATGGTCGTTCAACTTCACGCCCCGACGGAACCGTCCGCGCTGCCACCGGGCAGCCGGACGTCCGACTACGATTACCCGCTCGCCGACGAGCGCATCGCGCAGCGTCCGGTCGAGCCGCGCGATTCCAGTCGATTGCTGGTCGTCGATCGCGCCACCGGCGCAATCAGTCACCGCGTTTTTCGCGATCTGGCAGAGTTGATTCCCGCAGGCGACGCGATGGTGGTGAACACCACGCGGGTTTTTCGCGCCCGACTGCTGGGCCAGCGAGAAAGTGGTGGTCCAGCCGAAATCCTCTTGCTGCGCGCGGTGGACGCCCATCATTACGAAGCGATGATTCATCCGGGCGGCAAGCTGCGACCAGGACGCGTAGTCACGATTGCTCCCGGATTTCAGGTTGAGATTGTCGACAGCACCCCGCGCCATACGCGCATCGTTCGGTTGGTGACCGAGGGCGATCCGCAGGTGGCGATCGAACAACACGGGCACGTCCCTCTGCCGCCGTACATCGGGCGGGCCGATGACCAGGCCGACGCGTCACGCTATCAGACCGTATATGCGTCACAGTCCGGATCGGTCGCGGCGCCAACCGCGGGACTGCATTTCACGCCGGAACTGTTGTCGCGACTCGAGTTGCGGGGTGTGGAGCGCATTGATGTGCTGCTGCACGTTGGCGCGGGGACGTTTCGACCCGTTCAAGAGGACGATCCATCGCGACACCTCATGCACGAGGAGTGGTGCGAGGTGAGCGATGCGGCGGCCATGGCGATGAATCGGGTTCGGGCGCGCGGCGGCGCGTTGTGGGCAGTGGGCACCACCAGTGTGCGCACACTGGAAACCGCCGCCACGCCAGACCGTCGTTTTCACGCTACGCAGCACGACACCAATATTTTTCTCCGACCACCGCATGTCTTTCGCGGGGTCGATCACATGATCACCAATTTCCACCTGCCGAAGTCGACACTGATCATGCTGGTCGCCGCGTTCGCCGGATATGAGCTGACGATGCGCGCGTATCACACGGCGATGGCCGAGCAGTATCGGTTCTATTC
>JBEBIR010000502.1:0-3267 GCA_040080315.1 Gemmatimonas sp. | reverse complement strand
ACGAGCATGCCAAACTCGATGCGAATGAAATCCGGACGGGCGTGGCGCGTGTGGTGCTACAGTTCGTGGTGGAGTCGGACGGGCGCGTGGACACCTCGGTATCAAGGTGCTGGCGAGTGATGGCGCAGAGTACACTGCCCGTGTGCGGCGGCTACTGGGCACGCTGCCGTTCAGTCCCGCGATGTTGAAAGGTGCCGCCGTCCACCAGTTGGCGCATCAGCGATTCGAGTTGCGGCGATAGGGCGGGCGGGACCACGCAGCGTACGTCTGAGAAGGTACGTAAAGGGGTTGCGCTCTCGCGGTCCATTGGCGAACTTTCGAGTTCTGATCATCTGCCTTCGGAGGTACTCATGCGCGCCCAACAAATTGCCAAGTCGCTTCGCGCCGCTCGCCTGAAACTGGGCGTGACGCAGAAGGAGATGGCCGAACGCGTCGGCGTGAGTCCGCGGTTGTGGGCGGAGGTTGAGCGCGGGGAGCGGCCGAATGTGAGTCTTGAAACGGCACTTCGGATGCTGAAGGCTGTAGGAGTTACGTTGCGCTTCGACGGTCTGGCCGCGCGGGTTCCAAGCGAAGAAGAGGCGATGGCGGCACGCGCGGCACACCGGCGCGCGACCTGGACTGGCGGGCGTGCGCGTTTGGGCGACGACGACGAGCCGAGGGTTGATGATTTGAGTGTGTCGGAGCGGCTGGGCGCCGTGGCAATGGTTTCGCAGCTTGCGTATGCCTCCGCAAGCGATTCAGCGCGTGCGACGGGAAGAGTCGCCGAGTCGCGCCCAGCTGTGCGAAAGCGGAGCAAGCGCCGCACGTGACCAAGTCACCTCGTGTGCTTGAACTCCCGCAGGATTTTGTCGAGTTCATCACGATACTGAACAGACATCAGGTGGAGTAAGTGATCCTTGGCGGCTATGCCGTCGGGGCCCACGGTTACGTTCGGGCCACGGGCGACATCGATTTTCTGTATCGGCTGACCTCGCCAAACGTCACGCGACTGTGCGCCGCTCTTGGTCAATTCGGCGCACCAGCGCATCTCATCGTCCACGCGGAGTTGCTCGAGGTCGACGCGGTGACGTTCTTTGGAGTCCCTCCATTGCGAATCGATCTGCTGTCGTCGGTCTCGGGAATTGAGAGCGAAAGCGTGTTTGCGAGTGCTGTTGAAGCGACGATGTCGGGGCAACGCGTGCGCGTTATTGGCCGACAGGCGCTTGAAGCGAACAAACTGGCGTCAGGGCGCGACAAAGATCTGCGTGATCTTCGCGCGCTTGCTCGTATTGACCGTCAGCGGCGGTGAACCTCTATCCGGTGTGACCGTGAACGATCCACATGCGCGAGCCGTCGCTTGCGTCACCATAGCATGCGTCGCGCTTTCCCTCGGATGCGCGTCCAGTGGTTCGACCATTTCTACTGCGCCCATCGCGCCGGCACGGACGTCGCGCGCCGCGGCGGCCAACCCTATTACCGACGCGCGCTGGGCCGACTCGGTCTTGGCCACGCTCACCTTGCGCCAAAAGGCAGCGCAGATGGTATGGGTGTGGACACTGGGCGACTACACGGCGCTCGACGCACCCGCGTACACGAACATCGAACGACTCATTCGCGAGCAGGAGTTGGGTGGCGTGATCGTGTCCGTGGGTGGCCCGCTGGACATTGCCGCGAAGACCAACGCGCTGCAGCGCGCGTCGAAGTTGCCGTTGCTGATTGGCGCCGATCTGGAAACGGGCGCTGCGTTTCGCGCGCGTGGTGGGTGGTTCTTGCCGAACGCCATCGAATTGGGCGGCGCGACGTCGTTTCCGTATCAAATGGGCATCGGCGCCACGCGCGACACGCTGCTGGCGTATGAGATGGGGCGGGTGACGGCCGTTGAGGGACGCGCCATGGGCATTCACATGGCGTTTGCGCCCGTGCTTGACGTCAACAACAATCCGAAGAACCCGGTCATCAGTTCACGTTCGTTTGGTGAGGACGCGGCATTGGTGGGTCGCCTCGGTGCGGCGTTGGTGCGTGGCATCCAGGACAACGGCATGCTGGCCACCGGCAAGCATTTTCCGGGTCATGGTGACACCGAACAGAATTCGCATCTCGAACTGGCGCGCGTGAATGTGCCGCGCGCGCGATTGGACAGCGTGGAGCTGCGCCCGTTTCGCGAAGCGATCGCGGCGGGAGTGCGTGGGATGATGACGTTCCACGGCGATTTGCCGGCGCTGGATACTACGAAGACGGCGGCGACGCTGACCGTAACCGTCATGACCGACCTGCTGCGGCGCGACATGGGATTCAAGGGCATCCTGGTCACCGACGCGCTGGACATGAACGGCGTGCTGGGCAACATGACGATGGCCGAGGCGACGCAGCGGTCGGTTGTGGCCGGCAATGATGTGCTGCTGATGCCCACCGACGCGAAAATTGCGATTCAGGCTGTGGTGGATGGTGTGGGGTCGGGACGATTCACCGAGGCGCGTGTCAACGAGTCGGTGAAGAAGCTGTTGATGGCCAAACATGAATTCGGTCTGCATCGCCAACGACTGGTGGACCTTGAGGGCGTGCGGAATAGCGTTGGCGTTGCCGCGAATGTCGCGCCGGCGCGCGCGGCCGCCGAGCGGGCAATAACGCTGGTGTACGATCCGCTCAATCTCGTCCCGTTCAGAATGCCGGCGCAGAGCCGGGTGGTGAGCATTACGGTCACGCCGCGCGTCGACCTGAGTGCCGGACGAATCTTTGATGCGGAGCTCAAGACCGCCTATCCACAGTTGCTGTCGCTCACGCTGAGCCCGGAAACGGTGTTCGACAATACGGCCGGCGCCGCGGCTGGCGGCACAGGCACGTACCGGGCCAATCCGGAACCCGCCTTATTGCCGGCATCGGTGGAGAATGCCATCAACATCGCGCGCGGCGCAGATATGGTGATTCTGTCGAGCTATGTCGGCGCGAGTACCAATACGTCCAGCATGGCGCCAACACGAGGGGTGCCCGAGTTGATCAACGGCCTGCGCGCGAATGGAACAAGAGTCGTGCTGGTGTCGTTCTTGAATCCGTATCTGGCACTGGGACTGCCGAAGACGGAAGCGCACGTGATTGCGTGGAGTCCGTGGACGCTGTCACAGCGCGCTGCGGCGCGTGCAGTGCTGGGACGTGCGCCGATCACGGGACAGTTGCCGATCACGCTGCCGGGGATCGCGGCGTTTGGTGCGGGGATTCGGCGCTAGCGCGACGACGCCATTCCGATCGACTTGAACGACTTGAACGACTTGAACGACTTGAACGACTTGAACG
>JBEBIR010000501.1:0-3270 GCA_040080315.1 Gemmatimonas sp. | reverse complement strand
AGTCTGCCGTCTCCAGTCCTCCGTCTCTCGTCTGTGGTTTAGTGTTTCCCCGCCACCCGCACCAACGTCCGGTAGATCATGTCCGTTCCCTGTCGGAGTGATTCGACGCTGACCCGTTCGTCGTTGCCATGCATGCGACGCAACTCGTCATTCGTTATAGGATACGGATAGATGCCGTACACCGGCACGCCGCGCGAGCGCCACGCCGCCGCGTCCGTGCCCGCCTGAAAGAGATACGGCGTCACTTCTGCCGATGGCCATTGTACCTTCGATTCAAGCGCCAGCGCCTTGTACAATTCCGTTTCAACTGATGACGGCGTCGCACCAGGCGTGGTCTCCGGTGCGGTAGTTGCGCGCGCAGCGGGTGACCCGGTAAGCCTGACCGTGATCCGCGCATCGGCAACCAACTTTTCGATCAGGGCAACCATCGCTCGCGGATCGGTTCCGGGTATCAACCGGAGATTGAGCGTCGCCTCGGCCGATCCGGGGATCACGTTCGAGCGAAAGCCGCCGCTGATGAGCACGGGCGCAATCGTGTTGCGCATGATCGCGTGCAGCAGCGGGTCCTGTGAGATGACGCTATCGGCCACTCGCACCTGCGGCGGTGTTCCTTCAACCAACTGCCGGAAGTACCGACTGGTTTCGCCGGTCGTCGTCTTGCCCAATGTGAGAAAGAATTGCCGCGTTTCCGCGGTGAGCTGCACTGGCGTCTCGTACGCGGCAATGCGCGCGATCGCGGCACCGAGAGAGGCAATCGCGTTGTCCGGGAGCGGCATCGACGAGTGTGTCGATGTCCCCTTGGCCGTGAGCACAATGCTCGTGACCGACTTGTCGGCGGTCGAGATGCTCACATAGCGCACCTTGCCGTCGTCACTCTTGATGATCCAGCCGCCTTCGTTCAACGCGAACTCGGCATCCATCGACGCCCAATGGGTGCGGGCCAGCCAACTGGTGTTCATCGGTGCGCCTTCTTCGTCGGCTTCGGCCATGAAGATCACGTCGCGGGCCAGCGGCACCTTGCTTTCGGCAAGCCGCAGTGCGGCCATCGCAAATACAGCCAGACCGCCCTTGAAGTCGATGGCTCCGCGCCCGTACACGTGCCCGTCCTTGATCACGCCGGCAAACGGGTCGAGCGACCACTTCTCGGGCTCGACGCCAACGACGTCGGCATGCGCCGCCAGCAACAGCGGCCGCTTGCTGCCGTCGCCCTTGAGCCGCGCGATGAAATGCACTTTGCCCGAGTCCGGTGTGGGAATGATCTCGACGGAGAATCCGGCCGCTTTAAATCGCACCGCGAGAAGGTCGGCCAGGGCCTGCGTCGTGCCCGGCGGAGTACTGGTGTTGACGCGGATCAGTTCGGACAGGAGTGCGGCGGTGCGATCTGCCGAGGCATCCTGCTGCGCCATGAGTTGACGCGTCGGGAGCGCACTCCCGGCCAGAACGGCCAGCGACGCGATGGACACCGTCCAGAGCCAGCGAGAGGAGATCATGGGAGCAAAATACCGCTCACCGGCGCATCGGCAACCAGCCGCTATGGCCCTTTGTGAGGCCGCGCAGCACTTTCTCGGTGGTTCATCACCGCTGACATTCGACCGGTCGTGTCGCTCCACGCGCCTCTTTCGCACAGGGAATTCCCATGCTCGCGTCACACTCCGCGCCCACCTCCCGCTGGCTTCTTCGCACTGCCCTCACGGCACTCGCGGCGTTGCCGCTCTCGCTGTCGGCGCAACGCGGTCCCGCGGGCGCCGCACAACCGGCGCGCGATCCCATGCAGGAAGGGTTGCCACTCAAGCCGACGCGCACGCTCACCTTTACCACCAAGAGTGGCAACTGGATGTCGTCGGACGTGAGCAAGGACGGCACCACGATTGCGTTTGACTTGCTGGGTGATCTCTACACCATGCCCCTCGCCGGCGGCAAAGCCACACCGCTCACGCGCGGTATGGCCTTCGACGCGCAACCGCGCATTTCGCCCGACGGCAAGAAGATTGTGTTCGTGAGCGATCGCACCGGTGGCTACAATCTGTTCACCATCTCGATCGACAAGAAAGACACCGTCCAGCTCACCAGCGGCAACACCAACACCTACGAGTCGCCCATCTGGACACCGGATGGCAAGTACGTCATCGCGACGCGCGGCTCGAAGATGTGGATGTTCCCGGCCACGGGTGGTACCGGCATTCAGTTGATTCGCGCGGACGCGGCGACGGCCGGTGGACGCGGCGGTGCCGGCGGGGCGACGCCCGACGTCACGCGCGAAGAGGGCCCGGCCTTTGGCAAGGACGCGCGCTACATCTGGTACGCGCAGCGTCGCGGCCGCTGGGTGTACAACACGCCTCTCGGCGACTACTCGCTCATGCAGTACGACCGCGAAACCGGACAGGTCACCACCAAGGAGAACCGCTGGGGCTCGGCATTCCGTCCAACTCTGTCACCCGATGGCAAGTGGCTCGTGTACGGCACACGCTATGTCGATCACACGCGTCTGCGCATTCGCGATCTCGCCACCAACGAAGACGAATGGCTCACCGGCCCCGTGCAGCGCGACGATCAGGAATCACTGGCCACGCTCGACGTGTATCCGGGCATGTCGTTCACGCCGGACTCCAAGTCATTGGTCACCACCTGGGACGGAAAGCTCTGGAAGATCGCGATCGACACCAAGCAGGCGACCGAGATTCCGTTCGAAGTGGACGTGGTGCAGGCGCTTGGACCAAAGGTGGCGTTCGACTATCCGATTCCGGATTCGGCCACGTTCACCATCAAGCAGATTCGCGATGCCGTGGCGAGTCCGGACGGCAAGCGCCTGACATTTGTGGCGCTCGATCGGTTGTATGTGATGGACTATCCCAACGGCACGCCCAAGCGCCTCACCAATTCCAACTTCGGCGAATTCGAACCCACGTGGAGCCCCGATGGGCAGTACATCGCGTACACGACGTGGGCCGACAGCATCGGGTATCTCAATCGCGTGCGCAGCGATGGCAGCGAGCAGCCGCAACGGCTGACGCCGCAGCAAGCCCTCTGGACGAATCCGGAATACACGCCGAACGGCGCGCGCATCGTCGCGTCGCGTGCGCCATCGCGCGCGTTTCGCACGGCCAGCGGTGGTCGCGGCGGCGGCGGCGGTGAGATGGTGTGGATTCCCTCTTCCGGTGGAGAGGCAACATTTATTGCCACTGGCGGCGGTGACGCGCATTTCTCGCAGCGCGACACATCACGCATTTTCAGTTACAACGGACAGCGCGGTCTGTACTCCATGCGCTGGGA
>JBEBIR010000500.1:0-3273 GCA_040080315.1 Gemmatimonas sp. | reverse complement strand
TGACGTTTCGCCCGGTGCGGTTGCCGTGATGCAGGAGCGCGGAGTTCGTCACGCCGCCTGCATCGACTGGGAGTCTCAGTTGCGAAAAGGCGCTGAATCTTTCGACACGTTACTTCTGCTCAATCGCGGTTTCGGTTTGACCGGGACACCCGAGGGGCTTCGGACTTTCCTGCAACTCGCACATCGAGTCGTGCGGCCTGGCGGACAAATTGTGGGGGACTGGCGTGAACCGCCGTGTCCCGAGGCCGACGCAGTCGCCGCGACGGAGAGGCCCAGCGACGTATCCACACGCGATCCGACGAACCCTCCATATCGGCAACGGGAAATGTGGGTGCAATACGGATCAACGGTCGGCCGGCCCTTTCAGCTCCTCGACTCAACCTTTGATGAGCTGCATCGGGTGGCCGAGGCTGAGGGGTGGCACGCGGAACTGTTGTGGCGCGAGGACGACGCGTACGCGACTTGCCTGACCGCGCTGGCCGGATGGTGACCGTGAGCGGCGCTTGCGTGAGCGCCTCCGTCGGTCACGAATCGCGCGGATGCACGCGCAAGGAATCGACGAGGTGTCGCCAGGCATGACGACTGGCAGCAGCGCGGCGCACGGCGCGCAGGGCCGCGGTCAGGGCGAGCTGACGGGGAGGGCCGGACCGCAGTATCTCCTCGACGTTCTGTTGCATCTGCTCAGCAAGAAACGCGCGATCTGATCCGCGAAAAAGCGGAATGGTGCGATAGAGCGTGTCCACATCCTGCGCGAGCTTGTGATTCCGGTCCATCGCCGACCATGTCCCGCGTTTGTGCTCGCGATAGACCCCGACGACGCGATCGAGAAAGGCCACGTCACCAAAGTCCGTGTGCGCGATCAGCCACAGGGTCCCTGCCCAGTCGCGGAGAAAGCGAGGCGGAATGGCGCGCAGATGGACCGTGGGAAACATTTTTGTGCAGGTGCGAAACCACCACTTGCCGTAGAGCAACTCTCGCGCCCCATAGCCAGCCAACACACTCGAATCGTCGATCGGCGTCATCGTGTCCGGCGCGACCTGTCCTTCCCGCCAGACCCACGCGCGTGCACCGCACGTGAAGGCCCGCGGATTGTCGCGCAGCAGTTCGAACTGCAGTTGCAGTTTTTGCGGATCCGTCCAGTAGTCATCGCCCTCCAGCAGCGCCACATACGCACCCCGGCACGCGGCAATTGCCTGCAGCGCGTTTCTTGTGGCGCCGAGGTTCGCGTCGGGGAATCGCAGGCGAATGCGCCGTGGATACTGTCGCTGCAACTCGCGAATGATCTCGCGGGTGCGATCAGTCGAGCAATCTTCAGCGACAATCACTTCGTACGCGAAAGACGCCTGTTGCGACATGACGCTTTCGATGGCCTGTGCGATAAACGGTTCGTGATTATACGTCAGCAGGAGGACACTCACCGCCGGAGTCGGTGAACTTCCGCCGACGGATTCCTCTCGAATCGCCGTCATCGCGGAACGGCCCTGCCAACGAGAATGGCCCAGCGCTGGGCGCGACCCAGAAAGTGTTGCGTTGACGCGATCGGCATGATGGTGGTGATCTTCAACCGCGCGCGTTCAAGCAGATCCTGATACTCACGCTCCGTCCGCTCTCTCCCGCCAGTCAGGACCAACATGCTCAGGTCACTACCGGCGACCGACGGTGCCTCAAGGACGGAATTCGGAACCAGTTCCTGAATCACCAGTACTGCGCTCTGCGGGTGCATGGCGGTGCGGATGTTACGCAGCACCTGCTCGGCGCGTGCGTCGTCCCAGTCGTGCAAGATGTTGGAGAGCACGTACACGTCGGCACCAACCGGCACGGAGTCGGAGAAGAAATCGCCCGGAACGAATTCGGCGCGGGAGGCAAGGCCACGCGACTGAAATCGAACCGTCGCGTCAGTCGCCAGGTGCGGCGCGTCAAACACTGCGCCGTGCGCGTGAGGCGCGGAATCCAGGATCGCCGAGAGCATGAGACCCGTTCCACCACCGACATCAACGATGGAACGCGATGATGAAAAGTCGAATGCGGAGAGAATCGCCGGCAGCCGGTCCGCGATTCCCGACTGCATGAGCTCTTGGAAGTGGGCTGATGTTTCCGGGTGTCGCTCCAGATAGCTGAAGAGCGACTCGCCAAATATCTGATCAAACGCTGTTTGCCCGGTCTGCACAGCTCGGAGCAGCCCCGCCTGCGCCCGGTAGTTCACGTCACCAAGCCACAGGACGAGCGAGGCAAGACCATTCGGATCGTCGCGTCGCAACAGGTGGCCCGCCGGCAGCAGTCGAAAATCACCGTTGGACTCCTCGAACAGCACCTGATGCACCGCAAGTTTTCGAAGAAGTCGATGCAGACTCGTGGCGTGCGCTCGGCACTCGGTGGCAAGAGCCGTCGCCGACCGCGGCCCATCCACAAGCATCTCCGGAATGCGCAGGCTCACGGCCACGTACAGCTCCTGCGTGCGGGCAAAGCCGGTCACCATGGATCGAATGTGCTCCACATCCGCACTGGCGGCGGAGGCGTGCGTGCTCATCGAAACTCCCCGACGCGGTACGCCGGAAAATACGGAGGCGCGACCGGTTGCGAGGCGGAGGCGAGACGCTGGTATACCTCGCGGTTCAGCACGCGCCCACACAGATAGGTCGTTCGTTGCTCATGGGTCCACCCTTGTTTGAATCGGAGCAAGCCGCTCGCGTCATCGGACCACACGCCAGGCGTTCCCCCAAGGTCGTACCAGTGCGCGATCCCTGAGAAATGCTGAATGGCCGACCAGTACATGGCGTACGCCGCGCCCAGTGAATACCCGCGGGCATTCTGGGCCATGAGGTGACCGTGCGCAACATCGCCGTTGAGCAACACCAGATTCGCCCCGATCACTTCGCCGTCGTGCAGTGCGCGGAAGGCAACGAGACCGGGCACCTGCAGTTGTTGCGTGAACGACGCGCGCGAAAACGCCCGAATGCCCGTGATCGCGTGCCGTGCAACGAGCGCGTCATGAAGACGCATCCAATCGTCAAGCATCGTCAGCGGTTCTGCGCATGGTTCCACACGAACATGCTTCAGCGCCCGGCGAACTTCGCGCCGATGATGCATCGAGATGTCATCCTCCGGTGATTCCGTAAGATCGACGACATGATGCTGTTTGAACGGACGCACACAATCGGGAAAGCACGTGTTCAGGAACGCCTCGTCGTGGTCGCCAAAGGGATCCGCAACGAGTGTCAGCGAGACCAGATCGCCATCCAGCTCCGCCAGATCTGCGCCGAGCGAGCGCCACTC
>JBEBIR010000499.1:0-3292 GCA_040080315.1 Gemmatimonas sp. | reverse complement strand
GGATCGCTGTGACAGAATCGAGATGCGTTTCAGCCTGCAACGCCGAGTCGCAGAGCTCGCGATAGCGCTCCCGCGAACCTTCATCAGGATCTGGCGGATTCGCCCGCATCAGATCGCGTGTCCAGAGACTGAACCAACTGTCTGATGTCTTTCGGAAATATTCGTGATGCGTGGTCGGATGCTCATCCCACGACACCTCGACGCGCAGCGAATAGCAATTGTAGGCCAGCAACGCCGCCTCGAATCGCAACTCGAAGGCGTATCGCGCGCCGTTGACGTTGCGGGTGGCCAACAGGCACAACGTGTCGTGGTCCATCGACGGCGCAAAGAGCGTCATGAGTTCACGCTCCAACGCGAACTGGACCTCGTGCGGTGGTCGCTGGTCGCGGAAGTGCAGGATGCGCGTCGCGCCGGTCGCTGTTTCGGTAGAGGTCAACGCCCGCAGAGCCGGTGCCGGCGCTCGGGTTTCAGGCGACGTTGAGCTCATCGAAGAGTCGGCAGGAGTGCCCTTCTCGTCCGGCTCCGATGCGCGTTGCGCCAACATTGTGAGCGGATCGGGCCGCGGCTCATACGACTTGCGGAGGGCGTTCATGTCCGGCTCAGGCGGCGGCGGGCTCGGCGGTTCGAGGATGAAATAGAACCGCTTCGCGTCCGTGAATTCACCGGAGTAGATCGAGCTGTTGCGGTCGTAGAAGTCGATACCGTCGCCAGAGGCTCTGGGTCGCGTGCTGACCGTGTTGGCGAGTTTGATGTAGCCTCCTGCCGGCGGCGCGGGAAAACTATGCCCGATTTCCACGATGACGTTCCCCGCCGCGAGTTCGGCCAGCAGCAGGTCGCGCAGCACCTGCGGGTACTGCGAAAGCTCTGTCTGTTGCTCCGTTGTGAGGTTCATGTGGCGAGAATATGCTTGAAACCCTGAGGATGGGTCAGCGTACGGATCGAACCCTGCCTTGAGCCACGCGCTCCCCTCCAAAGCCGCCGAGTTCACGACCATGTCTCAATCGATCGGTGTCGCCAGCGGTCCCGCCGTTGCCGGCTTCAACGCGCAGTCGGCACGTCTGCACGCTCTACAGCAGCGAAAGGAGCTGCTGACCGACGAGTACAACAACGCGATGCAGCAGCGCGGACGAATCGGACAAGAGCGATTGAATGCGCAGGCGCGCGGCGATGTCGCCATGGTCCGCGAGTACGAGGGGTCCGTAACGAGAATTGGTCAGCGGATGCAGGAGTTGGAACGCACGATCCAGGGCGTCGACCAGCAGATCGACGAGGCGATGAAGACGGAGGTGCCGCTGGAAGAACTCGCGCCCATTGCGGCGGGCTCACCGACGTCGATTACCGTGATGCCATCATTTCCGTCCGAGGCATTCACCGAGCAGCGGATGGAGTTCCAGCGCATGATGGTCGCCGAGGGCGTGGTGTTCGTGCTCTTGGCCGCCCTGCTGTGGCGATTCGGCGTGGCCCGCGGCCGGCGACAGGCGGTGCAGATGGACGCGCCGCGCACCGACGTGAAGCTGCAGCAAGCCGTTGATGCGATCGCGCTAGAGGTGGAGCGATTGTCGGAGGGGCAGCGCTTCGTCACCAACATTCTGTCAGCGAAGCGCCCCGAGCACGATGCATTGCCGGTGCCGCCGCGACCCGTCGCAGAGGCGCGCGACGGCTCGTGGAATACGCCGCACTAGCGCATCCAGTAGGCGGGCCTCACCGCCCCTTGCTTCCGCCCGCTCTGCCCGTACTCTCCATTCAGTAAGCGCTGAACTCCGTCGTTCAACCCGTCCACCGGTCCCGTCATGATCCGGCTTTTGGCCCTCGCGTTCGTGGCCTGTGCGGCCACCGCGCAGGCGCAGTCCCCTGGCTATCTCGACCACGCCTCGCTCACGCGCGAACTGCGCACGCTGGTCGGCACCTCACGGTCGGCCAGGATGACGTCACTTGGCACGACCATCGGCGGTCGTGACATCTGGGTCGTCGAGATTGCCAATCCCGGCGGAACTCCCGTGGCCGATCGGCCCGGTGTGTTGGTGGTCGGCAATCTCGAGGGCGATCATCTCGTGGGCAGCTCGCATGCACTGGAGTCGATTCGCTATCTGCTCACGAATGCGACGAACCCCGCCGTCAAGCAGGTGCTGGATGCGCAGGTGGTGTACGTCTTTCCGCGGCTCAATCCTGATGGCGCCGAGCTGTCCTTCGCGTCGGTAAAATCCGGGCGCAAGACGAACATGCGCCCGTACGACGACGACAACGACGGCCGCGTCGACGAAGATGGACCGGAAGACTTGAATGGCGACGGTGTGATTACCGTCATGCGCGTCAAGGATCCATCCGGCGAATACATGATCGATCCGTCCGACGCGCGTGTCATGAAGAAGGCTGACGCCACGAAGGGAGAAGTGGGCGGCTACAAGTTGTATTGGGAGGGCATCGATTCAGATGGTGACGGCTTCCTCAACGAGGATGGCCCGGGTGGCGTCGACCTGAATCGCAACTTCCAGCACGACTATCCCTATTTCGACGCGGACGCCGGTCCGCACATGGTGAGCGAGAACGAGAGCCGAGCGTTGATGGATTTCATGATCGCGCACCGGAACATCGGAGCGATCCTGACCTACGGTCACAGCGACAACCTGGTGATTGCGCCCGACGCGACGGGCCGACTTGCCGCGCCAACATCGTTCGCCCTTCCCACGTTCGCTGACGCGTCCAACTTGCGGCTGTTCGAGACGGGCATGCTCGCCTCGCCGCCGCTCCCGTTCGGTGCCGCGACACGGACGCGTGGTGCGCAGCCTGGCGCAGACAACAATCCCGCGTCCGGCCGCCGTCCGGATACGACAGTGAATCGCGCCGACCTTGAGTACTTCAAGGCCGTCTCCGAGGCGTACAAGACCATCACCGGAATCAAGGCGGTGCCCCCGCAACGTCGTCCGCGCGGAGCCTTCTTCCAGTACGGCTACTTTCAGTACGGTGTCCCGTCGTTCTCAACACCAGGTTGGTCCGCGCAGGCGGTCGCACCCACTCCACCAGCCTCCGGCGCACCCGGAGTAGCGCCGTCGCCAACGGCCGCTGCAACGGCCGCTGCAACGGCAGGCGATGCGGCCATCCTCAAGTCACTCGACGCCGCGGGCCTCAATGCATTCGTCGCGTGGACCGCGTACAAGCACGCCGAACTTGGTGACGTGGAGATTGGCGGATTCCGGCCCTACGCGAGCAGCAACGCACTCGCGAAGGATCTCCCGGAGCTCGGGCGTAAGCACGGCGAGTTTCTTGTCAGGCTCGCGTCGTTGTTGCCACGCAT
>JBEBIR010000498.1:0-3305 GCA_040080315.1 Gemmatimonas sp. | reverse complement strand
GAAGCGGAGCATTTGTGAACGTATTCACCGCGACGCAAAAACGCACGCCGCCTCCCCGAGGGGAGACGGCGTGCGGTGTTGCCAGCGACCGGCCGGGATGACCCCATGCCGACCGGACGTCCGGGCTTCCTACTGACAGGTGGTGGTGAAGTTGTCCGGCAATGCGACCAGCGTCACCCCGCGAACCGTTGCCCCCACCAGCACGATCTGTCCGTTCGGGCGAATCGACGCGCGCACGGGACCGATGATCGGATCACGAACGGGCACCGAGGCAATCTTCTGATAGCAGTAGGTATCAAAGATGTCGATCACCGCTTCGCTTGAGGCCACGAACGCGAGGCGCGTGCGCAGGGGCGTGGAATTCATGCCCCGGTTGAGCGGGTGGAAATCCAGTCCGCCGCCGCTTGAGCGTGACTGCAGAATGCCCTGCAGTCGCAGTGTGCGATCAAAGATGTACGTGGAATCGCCCTTCACCGCCGACAGTTCTCCGTCGAAGTTGATGCCGACGCCCTGCACGCGGGCGAAGGAGTTCGCAATGAAGTCGGTGACATCGAGCGGCCGTGACAAACCACGGTCGATGATGGGCAGTGGTGTGCTTGGGTCGAGGCCCATGGTGGCATCGTACGTCATGGCGCGACTGCCCAGGACGGGTCCGCCTTCACCAACGACGGCGCGCCGGAAGTTGCCGGAATTCCGCACGTAGGTGGTATCACGGAACGCCAACTGATCGAGTCGAACCACGACCGAGTAGTTGAAGTTGCCGTTCGGCGTGACGATGGTTTGCTTGGCCGGCAACAGCAGCGAGTCGTTGCCAAATCCTGCCGCCGCGAAGCGCTCGATTTCCAGCGTGTCCGAGCGTCCCGCCGACTGCCCCATCGCCTGCTCAAAGAAGAAGTGCGAGGAGCGCTTCGACACGTTCTCCCAACGCATGGTGCCCTGGTTGGCAAACGGCGTTGATTGTCCCGGTGTCGGCGTGGTGGAGTACACCACGATCACGTCCTGACACGGCGAGCCTGCCACGACACCGCCCGTGCACGTCGTCGCGAGGAACTGCGGACGATCGCTGAAATCGTACACGGTGCGCTGCGTGATGGGTTGGTCGGTCGTATTCGACTTCACCGTCGTGATGCTGTACGCTACGATGTTCGGCAGCGCATAGCGGAACACTTCACGACCGGTGGTCCCGGTGTTCAGGTCGACATAACTGATGTTCGTACCGCCCGAATTCGCCACCAGCAGTGTGTCTCCCATGAGCCCGTCGCGATTGCGCGGCCAGGCGCCAATGCCCCATGGACGCGAACCCACGTTGATGGACTGACGGAACGACGAGTCGGCCAGGTTGAACACTTCGAGCTGATTGCGTTCGATGTTGGTGAGGTACAGCCGGTCGTTGCGCGGGAAGTACAGCGCATCGGCCACCTTGCCGCCGTTGGGCAGCGGGTTGGTGTAGCCGGCCACCACCGCGACCGTGTCGAGCCGCAGCGCGCCAGACGCATAGCGTGTGACATCGCGTCGTCCGTTCGCATTGCGCGCGAAGCCGGCGATGGTGACACTGGTGGGGAACGTCGTCACTGGAAGTCGTGTGCGGAACGTGCGAACCAGCGTCGAGAAGCCGCCTGTGGAGCTGACCGAGTCGGCAAAGATGAGCTGACCCGAGATGGTGCGCACTTCATACCCCAGCGACGAGATACCGACCGGGTCGGTGGCTTCCACGAAGATCGTGTCGCTGATCTCCATGCGCGGGGTGACGCCCAAACGCACGACCGGAATCGTGTTGGCGTTGGTGGCGTTCTGCACGGCATAGGAGACCGCTGTGCCGAGGACGCGCTGGTTCAGCGAATCCACAATGAACGGCGTCACGGTGATGACGGAGCCTTTCACCGTATCGGGGATGGTCAGCGTATCCAGCAGCGCGATCGAGTCGCGAAGCGGGGCGCCGTACAGCACCGAGTCGCGCGTGACGTAGGCACCGGTGATCTGATAGCCCAGCGTGCGGACTTTGTACCGTGCACGTGCCGAGAGCGACAACACGAGGGCCTTGCCGGAGACGACCGGCGAACCGGCGGCCGGGCTCGTGATCACCGCTTGCGGCGGCTCAAGATTCCCGACGGTCATGACGAGACGCGCGGTATCGGACAAGTTGGTCGCGCCATCGATGGCGATGGCCTGAATGTTCACGGTCGAGCCGAGCGGCGCGCTGGCCGGCACCTGCACGGTGAGCGCGAGCGCCGCGGATTGCACGGAGCTGGTGAAGGTGGTGTCGTATGACGCGGCCACACCACCGCTGAGCAGCACGCGGATGGTCTTGAGGCCGACGTTGTCGGTGGCGTTCACCGACATCACGAGCGTGGTGTCGGTCTGGTTGGTGCCCTTGGCGACTGTGACACGCGGTTTGACCGCGTCCCGGAAGGGCGGATCGATTACTTCATCGCCATTGCACGCGCCCAGGGCGACAACCGCGCCCAGGACGACGAGCGCGCGGCGTGCTGCCGCGGCCGGCCGGGTCCACGCCGTAGCGCGGATCGGAGTGAATGGAATCATGGGTTTGAGATCCTCGGCGGTCAGCGGCCCGGAGGCGGCACGGCGCCGTCTTCCAGAATATGTGGCGTGACAAGGATCAGCAGATCGCGCTTCGTCTCGTTCTTGGAGTTCTGCGAGAACAGGCGACCGATGAAGGGAAGATTCATCAGCACAGGAATGCCGCTGCGGAATCGTGTGGTTTCGGTGACCGTCAATCCACCAATCACCGCCGCCTCACCATCGGCGACGAGCACCTTGGAGTCGGCACGCTGGCGATTGAAGATCACGCCCACATCCGTGTTCGACAGTTCAGCGCTGGAGTTCTCGGCCTGGATGTCGAGCAGCACCATCTTGTTATTGGTGATCTGCGGTGACACGGTCAGCTTGATACCAGCTTCTTCCTTGGACACGGTGGCGCGTGGGAAGAACGCAGCGGCGTTGGGCGAACCCTGCGCGCCGCCACCACCACCACCACCCTGCGCGCCGCCACCCGAGCTCGCGTCGATGACACGAATCGGAATCTCCTGACCCACGAAGATCGTTGCGGTGCGGTTGTTGAGGATCGTCACACTGGGCTCCGACTGCACGTCGGCCAGCGACGATGTCTGCAGCGCGTTGAGGAACGCGGTGAGCTGATAGCGTCCAAGCGCGGTGCTGTAGATCAGATTGAGCGCGTTCGGCTTGATGGCGTTGTTGGCATTGGCGATGCCGGCAATGGCGTTGCCACCGAGCGCGATGCGCGCCGGGCCCTGGAACGGTGAGCCACCACCGGTCGCGTCGGGCAC
>JBEBIR010000497.1:0-3307 GCA_040080315.1 Gemmatimonas sp. | reverse complement strand
GTCGTGGATCATTCCACTTGGTGATCTTGCCGAGAAAGATGTCGGCGAGTGTAGCGGCGTCAAAGCGCAACTGGGTCTTGCCGATCGCTGGCAAGTTCCACGTCACGGCGTCGGCGCCGAGCACCGTCGGCAGGTGAATCACCTGTCCCTTCACTGCGGCGATCTCTGCGTCTGACATCGGTCCATCGGTGGCACCGAACTCGACCGTGCCCTCGGTGAACTGCTTCACGCCAGCGCCAGAGCCGAGCGACTGATAGTTGACCTGATTTCCCGTGGCCTTGAAGTAGGCGTCAAACCACTTCGAGTAGATGGGATACGGGAAGGTGGCGCCAGCACCGGTGAGCGCGACCGTCTTGCCCGCACCGGACTCTCCGCAGGCCACGAGTGTGTTGGCCGCGAACGTCAGGAGAAGCACTCGCGCAATCCCGGCGCGCAGTGAAGCAGCTTGCATGATGAACCTCTGGTTCGGAAGAATTCCCGTATGCGCGTCGGATGGAACTTGAGACGACCGAAACCTCACCCGCCTGCGTAACGGAATGGTCACGCCGACGTCACGAAGGAGCAACGCGGGGCCTGCCGATCGGGCGGGGAGTACATAGCTTGCACTCGTTGGATTCCACGCCTTTCGCGCTTGCGCCCAGGATCGAACCGCATGAACGCCCGTCCTCTCAGTGCCGCGTTCGGTCACGCCTCGACGGGCGACCAGCGCATCGCCGCCATCGACATCGGCTCGAACTCCATTCGCCAGATCGTCGCAGACGTCTCCCCGACGGGCCAAATCCGCGTGGTCGACGAAATGAAGGCCATGCCGCGACTCGGCGAAGGGTTGGACCGGACCGGCGCGCTCGGGCAGACGGCGCTCGATGCGGCGCTCGCGTCGCTGCAGCGCATGGTCATGCTTTCGCGTCAACTAGGCGCTGCGCGCATCGAGATCGTGGCCACCAGCGCCGTCCGCGATGCCACCAACGGACTGGAGTTCACCGCGCGCGCGCAGACGCTCACGGGAGTGGACATTCGGGTGCTCAGTGGCGAGCAGGAGGCGCTGCTGTGCTACCGCAGCGCGCTCGCACACTTCGATCTGGGCGCCGGTCGCGCGCTCGTGATGGACATTGGCGGTGGGTCCCTCGAGATCGTGCTGGCCAAAGACGGGCTGATTGAGCGCGTCGCGTCGCTACCGTTCGGCGCCGTGCGGTTGACGGAGCGCTTCCTGACGCCGTTGGTGCGACCGCGAGGGGTCCGGGAGTTGCGCGAGCATGTGCGCGAGGGGCTCAAGAAAGCCTCGCCGGTGAAAGACTGGCGCGGTGTCCGCGTGATTGGCTCGGGCGGGACATTTACCAACCTTGCCGGCATCATGCTGCAGCGCCAAGGTCTCACGTCGCGCGCACCGCACGGCACACGGGTCTCGCGTGTTGAACTTGAGCACCTCCTCGACTGGATGCAGCGACTGGCGCCGGAGGAGCGCGCGCACGTGCCCGGCCTCAATCCGGCCCGGTCGGACATCATTGTGGCCGGACTCGCCACAGCCGCCGAGGTCATGGCGCGATTCGATGCCCGCGATCTGGTGAGTTCCGGATATGGTATTCGCGAGGGGTTGCTCCTGGAGTCGGCGCGAATTGCACCCGTCGTGGCCGATCCGGGAGCGGCGCGTGAGCGCTCCGTTCGGGAATTCGCTGAGCGATGCCACTACGAGGAGCAGCATTCGCGGCAAGTGCAAGTGTTGGCGCTGCAACTCTATGATGCGCTGGCCCCTCGCCTGGGCCTTGGTGCAGTCGATCGACGCATCTTGTCCGACGCGGCCCTGCTGCATGATGTGGGATACCACATCAACTACGAGAATCACCACAAGCATTCGTTCCATCTCATCTCGCACGCCGAGTTGCTTGGCATGACCCCCGCCGAGCAGATCGCCATCGCGCACGTCGCGCGGTATCACCGGGGCGCAGCGCCCAAACGCAAACACCGCGGCTTCTCGCAACTCGATCGCGTCCTGCGCGAGCGGATCGTGAAGTTATCCGGGCTGCTGCGCTTTGCCGATGGACTTGATCGCGGGCATGTGAGTGCGGTCGGTCGCCTCAAGGTGCGATGGGCCGCCGACGCGGTGCGGGTGAGCGTGTCGGAAGCTGAAGGTGCCAGCGGCGTACGGCTCGAATGCTGGGGCGGTGCCCGCAAGCGCGCGCTGCTCGAACGGGTGCTGGAGCGCCCGATCGAGGTGGTCGCTCCGGACGGCACGGTGATCACCTTCGAGGAAGGCGACGGCGAGTAGGCGCGATTCCGGTAACGGGTTGGCAACAATTGTAACGGCAAGGTCACTGCACAGGCATTTCGGCCCGAGCGCGCTTATGGTTTGGCGTCACCACCGTTACCAACTCGTGCCAGAGTCTATACACATGCGTCGTCGATTCGTCGTTCGTTGCATCGATCTCGGGTTTATTGCGCTCGCCCTCCCGATGGCCGCGCGGGCCCAGTCGCCGACCCCCGCCCCGGCTCCTTCGGCGTGGTACGAGAAAATCCGCATTCGCGGATACGGACAGATCCGTTACAATCGTCTGCTCGAAACCAACGACTCGCTCCAGTGCGAACAGTGCGACCGCAGTTGGGGAGCCAACGGCGGCGTCTTCATTCGCCGCGCGCGCATCGTCGTCCAGGGACAGGTGCACCCACGGGTGTTCATCTATCTCCAGCCCGACTTTGCCAGTACCGTCGGCACGTCGGGTAACGTGGCGCAACTGCGCGATTGGTACATGGATGTGGGACTGGACGTGAAGAACGAGTTCCGCGTGCGTTTGGGGCAGAGCAAGATCCCCTATGGATTCGAAAACCTGCAAAGCAGCCAGAATCGCTTGCCACTGGATCGTGCCGATCCCACCAACAGCGCGGTGTCGAACGAACGGGACGTGGGCGCATTCTTCATGTGGGCGCCGAAGAAGATACGGGACCGCTTCAGCAGCCTGGTCAACGATGGTTTGAAGGGCAGCGGCGACTACGGCGTGCTGGCCGTCGGCGCATACAATGGCCAGACGGCGAATCGCCCGGAAGCCAACAACACACTGCACGTCGTGGCCCGCCTGGCGTACCCGATGGCCATTGGCAAGCAGATCGTGGAGCCGTCGGTGGCCGCGTATACCGGCAAGTACGTCGTCACGTCGGATCAGCGCAGCACGGGTGTGAAGGGCACGGCGGACTTCAACTACCGCGATGCACGCGTGCTTGGCAGCATCGCCATCGCCCCCAAGCCCTTCGGCCTGCTGGCGGAATACAATGTCGGACGTGGTCCCGAGTACAATCCGGCTAAGGACAGCATCGAAAC
>JBEBIR010000496.1:0-3312 GCA_040080315.1 Gemmatimonas sp. | reverse complement strand
TATGCGCATTGTGGGGTCGACGCGACCGCTGCGTGGCCACGTCATCACGCACGGCGATCATCGGCTTGCCATGGCGTTCGGCGTGCTCGGCGCCTTGCCAGACAATCAGATCAGCGTTGACGATCCCGGCTGCGTGTCGGTGTCGTATCCGCACTTCTGGTCTGAACTGACGCGCGTGATAGGCGCCGAGCGCAGCGTCGCGGCTTCGACCTCCGGACGGTCGGGTGAGGCACGTCGGGTCATCGCCATTGACGGCCCGGCGGCATCAGGCAAGAGTTCCACCGCGCAATGGGTGGCCCAACGTCTCGGCGTGCGGCATGTCGACTCGGGTGCGTTCTACCGGGCGGTGACGTTTGTCGGTCTCGCGAGCGGCGTGCCGCCGGAATCATGGACGGCCGCGGCACTGCTCGCCCAGGCTCACCGGATCGGACAGCGACTCACCGAACGATCGGTGTTGCCGCTGGTGGACGGACTGGCGGTTGACGAAGCACTGCGGGACGCCCCGGTCACCCGAAACGTCTCGCGTGTGGCCCAGATGCCGCTGGTGCGCGAGTGGGTGAACGCCCAAGTCCAGCAGGCCGCCCGCGCCTCTGACGTCGTCGTGGACGGTCGGGACATCGGCACGGCGGTCTTTCCCGACGCGACGCTCAAGGTGTTTCTCATTGCCGATCCGTGGGAGCGGGCTCGCCGGCGACTGGTGCAACGGCTGGGCCGCCGACCGACCGATCAGGAGACCGCGCTGGAAACGGAGGCCCTGGTCACGCGAGACGCGCATGATGCCACCCAGAGCGCTCCGGCCCGCGATGCCATCACGGTCGATACCACCACGCTGACGCAGGAAGAGCAGGTCGATCGGATCGTCGCCCTGGCCCGAGCCATCCCCGCCTCAAACCTCTAGGCTCCCCGCCTCCCGTCGTTGACCCTGTGGCCATGCTAGTCTATGTTCCAAGGTTCCGGCAATTCTGCCGGCACCTTTTTTCTTACCCCCTTTCTCGGCGCGGCGAGTGCAGTCCCGCGATGTGGAGACCCAAGCACCATGAGCACTGAACTGAGCCCCGAAGAGGGCCTCGACCTGAATGCCGAGCTGGCCGCCGCGCTCGATGAAGATTCGCTGGGACATCCCAAGCTGACGCCGCGCGAAAAGCGCGACCTCCAGAAGAGCCAACTCCGCCCGTTGGCCAATCGTCGCCCCGAACTGTACGAAGAGGACGAGTTCTCGTCCGACGAGTACGAGCGGATGATGGAGCTGTACAACGGGACGCTCGCCTCCATCGAAGAAGGCGAGATCGTCAAGTCCCGCGTGCTTGAAATTCGCGAGAACCTCGTCGTCCTCGATATCGGCTTCAAGTCCGAAGGGACGATCGCGCTCGAAGAGTTCAAGGACATGCCCGACCTCAAGGTCGGCGACGAAGTCGAAGTGCTGCTCGAGCACCTGGAAGATCAGGAAGGCTCAGTCGTGCTGTCGAAGAAGAAGGCCGACTTCATGCGTGTGTGGGAGCGCATTCGTGTGGCCTACGAAAGCGACATGCCGGTGGAAGGGGTGCTCGTCAAGAAGATCAAAGGCGGCGTCGTCGTCGATCTCATGGGTGTGGATGCATTCCTCCCCGGTTCGCAGATCGCCCTCCGTCGCGTGCCCAACATCGACGAGCTGCTGGGACACAAGTACGAGTTCAAGATCATCAAGCTCAACAAGCGCCGCCGCAACATCGTCGTGTCGCGCCGAGTGATCCTCGAGCAGGAACGCGCCGGCAAGCGCGAGAAGTTGATGAAGGAGCTCAACAAGGATCAGGTGCGGAAGGGTGTCGTCAAGAACATCACCGACTTCGGTGCCTTCATCGATCTCGGTGGCGTGGACGGCCTGCTGCACATCACCGACATGTCGTGGGGCCGCATCTCGCATCCGAGTGAGATGGTCCAGATCGGCATGGAGTTGGAAATCAAGGTGCTCGATATCGATTGGGAGCGCGAGCGCATTTCACTCGGCCTCAAGCAGCTGCAGAGCTATCCGTGGAAGGACGTGGCGGCCAAGTACCCGGTCGGCACGCGCGTGAACGGCAAGGTCGTGTCCATCACGAACTACGGCGCGTTCATCGAGCTCGAGCCCGGCATCGAAGGCCTCGTGCACATCTCCGAGATGAGCTGGACGCGCAACGTCCGTCATCCGTCCAAGATCGTCAGCATTGGCGAAGCGATCGAGGCGGTGGTGCTCAAGGTCGACGAGACCGAAGAGAAGATCTCGCTCGGCATGAAGCAGACCGAGCAGGATCCGTGGGTCATCCTGCCGCTCAAGTACCCGGTCGGCACGCGCATCAACGGCAAGGTTCGCAACCTCACCAGCTTCGGTGCGTTTGTCGAAATCGAGCCGGGCATCGACGGCCTGATTCACATCTCCGATATGTCCTGGACCAAGCGTGTCCAGCATCCGTCGGAAGTCGTGAAGAAGGGCGATGCGGTGGACGTGGTCATTCTCAACATCGATAGCGAGAACAAGCGGATTTCACTCGGACTCAAGCAGGCCGAGGAAGATCCGTGGCTCAAGATCGGTGAGACGTATCCGGTGGGAACCGAGCTGCCCGGCAGCGTTGTTCGCCTGATGGACAAGGGCGTGGTGGTCGATCTCGGCAACGACATTGAAGGCTTCGTCCCCGTCAGTCAGTTGAACCCGGAAGGCACGGTCACGAATCCCGCAGATTTCACGTGGGAAACGATGAACCTGGTTATGCGTGTGCTCGAAGTGGATCCGATCCATCGCCGCATTGTGTTGGCGGTGACGTCGGTGCCGGAAGAGCAGCCGCCCAAACCGGCCGAGCCCAGCAAGGTGCACAGCTCAGAAGACGAGATCGGTCTGTAAGTCGCTTCTCGAGGTAACGGTATGACAAAGGCCCCGCCGAGTATCACCGGCGGGGCCTTTGCGTTCAGGAAAGTGTCGGTGCTACTGACCGACGATCAGACCAACGCCTTCGTCGGCTTTCTTGACCACTTTCTTGACCTTGGGTACTTCGCCACCGCGCGAACTCTTGAAGGCAGTGATCATCAGCATCCAGAAGCTGATCATGAAGATCACGGTGACCGCCACCACACGCAGGGATGTGGTCTCGAACGGTGCCATCATCTGGGACGTGACAATACTCTTGAGCTGCATCGCGTCGAGCGCGAACAGCACCAAGGAGCTCACCAAGCCAATCACGAACAGCGCGGCCAACGCACCCACCACACGCGAAATGCCCTTGCTCTCGGTGCTCCGGGCCACGAGGGTCATGATCGACAGACCGAGAAATGGGAGCAGCAGCACACTTGAGAGGGCATTGGCGG
>JBEBIR010000495.1:0-3340 GCA_040080315.1 Gemmatimonas sp. | reverse complement strand
CGCATCTCCCGCTCGAGCTGCTGTCGGTCGACCGCCGCGCGCACCAGCGTTGCGTTATGCATCGCCGTGCCGATCTGCGTTCCGATCGCGTTCGCCAGTTTGCGGTCGCCGGCGCTGAATGATCTTCCGGCGCGATGTCCGCCCAATACCAGCACACCCAGCGGAACGATGCCGACCAACTCGGGCTGTGCCCCGTTTCCCCGGCGCAGACTCACCGCGGGGTGAGATCCGGTAATGCCGATCCCCGTACTCGGACGCGTGATCGCCACGGCCATCAGTGCGTCACCGTCCGCACCCAGCACTGGATCGGCCTCGCGCGTCACCACCCCCTCCTCGGTGCACGCCGTGGCGCTGCGGAAGGCGCGCGCGGCGATATGCGTCGCCGAATCGAGCGCGACGTTGGGATACACGGCATCACCAAGTCCCATCGAAGCGATAGACGTCAGGCTGGTCCGTGAGCGATTGGTGCGCAGGAACACTGCCCGCGTCGCACCGACCGTCATCGCCAACTCGCGCAACAGCGTGTCGGCAACATTCTCCACCGACGTCGTGCCGCCCAGCAATTCGCTGATGGCGTACAGGAGATTGATCTCCTCATATCGTTCGACCAGTTCATGCGTCGCGCCATCGCGCTCATGAGCGAGCCGACGTACGAACGGAATCACGCGACCCAACAACTGGTCCGCTTCCTCCGACGCGCCCGGCTCGACAATCAGCCAGCCCACACTGTCGCTGGTGTTGGCAAGGCGAGCCAACAGGTTTTGCGCGCGCGCCCATGCCGGCACGTCCCAGGCGATCGGCCCGGCTTCCGTATGCGCGCTGAATGCCGGTGACGACGCGCCAAGCAGCGTCGGCGCCGTGTTGCCATCACGTCGTTCCCAGAGAGCCGCCTCTCGCCCGGTGGCCTCGCGGAACGCGGCCAGAAGGGCGGCGACCTCGCTCATACTCGATGCAGAATCAGCCGGAGCGTATGCCCGCGCCCCGCATCAGGCATCCGACTCTCCACGTGATCCATCAACGCGCGCATCAGGAACAATCCCCGTCCATCCTCGCGATCCAGCCAGTCCGGGTCCTCCGGGGTGCGCTGGCTCGCCTCGAGGTCGAATCCGTCGCCCTCGTCGGTCACTTCCACCATCAGGCGTCCGGCCTCAACCGCCACCAGAATGTGCACGCGACACGCCATCTCCGACGCGTTGCCTCGCAGAATCGCATTCGACAGGGCTTCCGTGATCGCCACCGGGATATTGAGTCGGCAATGCCGCGGCGAGAATCCGGCGGCGACACACAATGTCTGCACCGTCTCGACGATGGGGGCGATGGCTTGCACGTTCGACTCGATCATCCACTCGCGTCGTTCCATCTGCGCCGCGGTGGATACCGGTCGTCGCGGAGAACGCGCGGTCATTCGATCAGCGGCCGGCAATCGCGTCGTCACGCGACGCGAACAGCGGGAACAACGAATCGAGTCGGGTCAACTCGAACAAAGTGCGCAGGTCGTCGTTGAGCGCCGCCAGTCGCAAGTCGCCGCCGAGTTCGCGCACGCGTTTGCCGAGCGAGACCAGCGCACCCAGCCCGGAACTGTCGATATAGGCCGCGCGGGAGAAATCGATAATGACCAGACGCGCGCCCTGCTCCACCTCATCCAGGATGGCTTGCTTGAACTCCTGACGATTGCCGACGACCAGTTGGCCATCGACCTCCACGATCAGGCGGGTGTCGGTGCGCGCGAGAAGAAAGTTCATGAATGCTCTGGTACGCGGGTGTCAGCCAACGCCTGTCGCCGATCGACTCGGCAGGGCCGCCTGCAATGCGGTGATCGCAGCGACATGCATAATGTCATCGGCCGTGGCCCCTCGTGACAAGTCACTGCAGGGACGAGCCAGCCCCTGAAGGATCGGTCCAACGGCCACGGCGCCGGCCAATCGCTGCACCAGCTTGTAGCAAATATTGCCGGCATCAAGCGACGGGAACACCAGCACGTTGGCCTGGCCCGCCGCCGCTTCTCCGGGTGCCTTGCGCCGTGCGATCTCGGGAATGAGGGCCGCGTCGCCTTGCAGTTCCCCCGAAATGCTGAGACCCGGCGCCTCCTGGCGAATCAGCGCCAACGCTTCACGCACCTTGCTGATCGACGGGCCGTCGGCGCTGCCCATGGTGCTGTACGACAGCATGGCGACGCGCGGCTCATCACCCACGATGCGTCGACGATCGATCGCGGCGGCCAGCGCGATATCGGCCAGTTGGCGCGCCGTCGGATCGGGCACGACCGCACAATCCGTAAAGGTGAGGACCTCGCCGCCACGGCCGCGAAACTCCGGCAGCACCATGTAGAACGCCGACGACACCGTTCGGACTCCGGTCGACGCGCCAATCGTCCAGAGTGCCGCGCGGACAATTTCGGCCGTGGTATGCACGGCACCGGCCACGCAGCCATCAGCGTGCCCAAGCGCCACAAGGGCATCGGCGAAATACAGCGGATCGCGGGCCAACTGTTCGGCATCGCTGGGGCTCAACCCCTTCTCCCCGCGCCGCGCCAACAAATGCGCCACCACCACAGGAAGCCGCGGATCACTGAGCGGGTCGATCATGCTCCCGCCCCCCGACGGCACCGGACCGGTGGTCGAGTCGCTGCGCCGCACCAATACCGCGTTCATCGAACCGCGCCGCGTCAGGGCAACGACTGCCTGCACGGTCCGAATGTCCGTGGCCTCCGGAAAGAGGATCGTGCGTCGCGACTGGGCCGCGCGTCGATGGACGTCGTCGAGAAAGGCGGTGGCGGCGGTTGGCTGCACCGTCGTCAACGCGCGAAGCGTTCGCGCAGCGCGCGCTCGACCCGTGGATGCACCAACTTCGACACATTGCCGCCAAAGCGCGCGACCTCGCGCACGATGCTCGAGCTGATGTACGTCGTGTCGAGCGACGGGGCCATGAACACAGTCTCGAGCGTCGGATACAGATGGCGATTCATGAGTGCCATCTGAAACTCATACTCGAAATCGCTGACCGCGCGCAGGCCGCGCACGTTGACGCCGGCGCCGATCTGCCGCGCGAAGTCCACCAGCAATCCACTGAATGCCTGCACGTGTATGCGCGCATCATTACCCGTGACCTCGCGTATGAACTGCACGCGCTCCTCAACAGCAAAGAGCGGCTCCTTGGTGAGGTTCGTGGTCACCCCGACCACCAGCCGGTCGGCGAATGCAAACGTGCGCTGGATCAAGTCCTCGTGACCGTGCGTTACCGGATCAAACGAGCCTGCGTACAGGGCGATGCGTTCGCCGACAACGGCGGTCTGTGCGGTCACGGGTCGGATACACGGAAGAACGTGAGCGACGTTGCGCCG
>JBEBIR010000494.1:0-3343 GCA_040080315.1 Gemmatimonas sp. | reverse complement strand
CAAATCCTCCGCCCGAATGTCCGAAGATGCCAACGCGATCGAGATCGATGAAGCGGTAACGCGCACCGAGTTGCTTGATGGCAGCAATGTGATCGGGGAGTCCGTTGTCGGTGAAGTTGCCGTAGTAGTTGTCGTGGAAGGCCTTCGACCGCCCGGGTGTTCCCAGATGATCGATTTGCACCACGACAAAACCCAATTCCGCCAACGCGAACGGCTCGCCGCTGTTCTTGAACGTCCACGCGCCCACCGATCCGACCTGCGGACCGGGATAGATATGCGAGATGATCGGATAGCGACGCGTGCTGTCGATTCTCGGAGGCAGATACATGACGCCATGAATATCCGTCAGACCGTCACGTGCTTTTGCGGTGAATGGGACGGCCGACTTCCAGCCCAGCGCGGCAAGCTGCGACACGTCGGCCTTTTCCAGCGTGCGAATCACCCGTCCGGTGAGAGCATCGCGCAATACCGAAATTGGCGCCGTGTTGATCGCACTGTACTTGTCCACCACAAACTTTCCGCTCGGACTCGGCGTCAGTTCATGATTGCCGGCTTCCGGGGTCAGTCGCGTCAACAGGCCACCGTCCAATCCCACTTTGTACAAATGCGTGTTGTACACGAGTTGGTCGTCTTCACGTCCGCGCCCGGAGAACCACACGGTGCGCGTCGTCTCGTCTACGTGCAGCACCGCACCCACTTGCCACGGGCCGCTGGTGATCTGGTTCTTGACGCTGCCATCGTGATTGAGCAACCAGAGATGACCGTAGCCATCGCGCTCCGACCACCACACCGTTTCGCCACTCTTGAGCACGTACCAGCTTTCCGGATCGCGCGGGCTGGCGATTTCCACGTAGGTCTTGCCCGTGTCCTTCGCAATCAGCGTGCCTTTTCCGTTGGCCGCGTCCACTTCCACCAGATAGGTCGCCTTCGACGCTCTGGCGAGACCGCTGATGTACAGCTTGTCGGAACCCGACGCCCACGTGGAGTCGCGGACCGAGCCTCCGATGTTCGCGATATTGAAACGCACCGGCAGTTGCACCTTCGTGCTCTGCTTCGTCGGCACGTCGATCACGTAGAAATTGGGCGTCGGCACCAGCGTATCGCCCGGTAGCGCATAGGGCTGCGTAAACGCGCGTGGCCGCTGCGAGGTGTACGAGATGTACGGCATCAATCCCACTTTGCGTTCATCCTGACGTGCCACGAGCAATTTCTTCGAGTCAGGCGACCAGCGCACATTTGGGCGACGTCCCAGCGGACTCGGACGCAGCGCCTGCTGGGGGCGAATGGCCAGCACGCCGTAGCTGAAATACTCCTCGCCGTCCGTGGTCAGTCGCACCGAGTCCTTCCCGCCACGCGACCGCACATACAAGTCGTGACGCACCACGAACGCTTCCAGCTTCTTGTCGGGCGACAGCACGAACGGCGACTCGTTGTACGTCGTGTCCTTTGCCGAACAGGTGTACTTCACGATGTTGCAGGCGAACTGTCGACGGCCGGCGCGAAACTCGATGGACGTTTCGTCGTCACCGTCATTGCCAAAGCGAAACGCCCGGAATGGCAGCCGGTCGCCGTCGTACGTGGAATCGGCCGCCAGGCTCATCACCGCGGCCAGCTTCGCATGATCGAACAGCAGCGCGCGCGTATTGGTGAGCGGGTTGATCACCACATACTCGGCGCCCGTGCGCGTCTTGTTGCGATACCAGAACCGGTTGCCGTCCTTGAAGAACTGCGGCGCCATGTCATCGCCAAACGTCAGCCGCGAGGCATTCCACGGTAGCATCTGTTCAGCGCGGGAGTAGTCGACCGCGGTGACTGTCGGCGCGGAGGTGCGCGGCGATGGTGCCTGCGCTCGCAGAGGAACGATGGCGAACGCCGAGACCATCAGCGTCGCGGTGACGACAGCGGCGGGTCGGAAGAGACGCGTGCGAAACATCGGAGTTCGGGGACGGAGGGGAATTGCGAAGGAGGCGCGCTCCGGAATTCCGGGCGCGCCTCCATTGTGTCTCCCGCACCGCTGCGCCGCCAGCCTGTGGACCTAGTTCGGCAGCCCGCCCACCACGCGTTTCACCACCATCCCACGCGGCAAGCTCGTTGCCGCCTCGATGCCGTTGATGATGTACACCTGCTCGGCCGCGATACTGCTGGGATACCGCTGGGCGAACGTCTGCCCCGTCATGACCTCGGTCAAGGTCACCAATTGCACCTTGGCCGGCTGCACGTTCAGCAACGATGGGTCGGTCAGCGCCTTGAACGACCGGATTGCCGTTTCCATCGGCGGCCCGTGCTGCGCCCAGACCTGTGTGGCCGAGAGACCGACGATCAGGTACGTGACGCCTTGATGCTGCAGTGATGCGGCGGTCCCGCTCAGCCCGCCCTGCTCAGTTGTTGCGTCAAACGACGCCATCACTGCGGCAATTCCGTTGATCGTCGTCTGCCCACGCTGACGCACGTTAATCCCCTGCTGCCCGAGAAACTGCTGCAACGCTTCCGTCGGCGTGCCCTTGCCCGGACCCAGTTGCAACTGTGCACCACCATCTGCGCTCTGCGCGACCACGACATCCGGCATATTCGCCGTCTTCCATCCCGCTGGAAACGTCAGCTCAAATCGCAAATCGGGATGCAGAAAACGACCTCCTCGAAAGTAACCGAGTCGCGGATTCTCGCCGAACACCATGCCGTCCAGCAAACGCAGATACGCTTCGCGGTTGACTTTGGTGGCTGCCAGGTCGGCCGTCGGCACGGTCGCCAGACGCTGTTCGGCACGCTGGACGCGATTGCCAGGATCGGGGTGCGTGCTCTGCCACTCGGGAATGCGCGCGCCGCTCGCTGCGGACAGACGGCCGAGTGTGTTGAATACTTTCGGTGACTCGCGAACATCGTAGCCAACCGCCAACGAGTACTTGAACCCCAAGGCATCGGCCTGCAGCTCGTCGTCGCGCCCGAACTTGAGAAACAGAAGCCCCGCGCTCGCGCCCAACACATCGCCGTACTTGGCCACCTGCGGCGAGAGGATGCTCGCGCCAACCAGCCCGATCTGCGTGATCTGTTGCTTGCTCAGCGCCGCCACCGTGTGCTTCGCGGTGACGTGGCCAATCTCGTGTCCGATCACCGCCGCTACTTGCGCTTCATTTTCCATGCGCAGCAATAGACCGCTCCAGACCTGCATCATGCCGTTGGGCGCCATGTTCGCATTGAATAACGGCGTATTGACCACGTGTACGCGCACGTCCGGGCAATGCTCACCGGCGAGCCTGCACGCGATGCCCTGCAAATACTCGTTCAGTGTCCGGTCATGAATGACAAAAGGACTGCGCCGCAGATTGCGTTCTTCGCGATCCATCAT
>JBEBIR010000043.1:0-14209 GCA_040080315.1 Gemmatimonas sp. | reverse complement strand
TGCCCGTTCGGGACGACCCGAAACAGCCGGGTCGTCCCGCGGGCAGAGGGCCGCCGGAGACGACCACGGACCTCAAACGGCCGGCGGAGGAATGCTCGCAGGCGAGTGGAGCCCGAGTGCGCTGCGGGTATCGTATCTCAACTGGGGTCTTGGTGGGATGCGACAGGAAGCTCGTCGGGTGTTCCCGCTTGCCTCGCGGCGGGGAATCCGGCATTGTCGCGGTTCACGAAGTATCCCGATTTGGAGACCGTTATCGTGTCACATATCAGCCTGCGATTCACGTCGCTTGTCCTTGGTTTTGCGCCGTTTGTCGGTGTGCTTGCACAGGGTGCGGCGCGGCCCACCGCACGCGTGCCGCTACCTCGCGCGGCGGCGGTGACCGTCGCACCCCTGTCGGCGCCGTTCGATAGTAGCGCGTTTAGTTCCATTCGGTGGCGCGAAATCGGCCCTTATCGGGGCGGACGCTCGGTGGCGGTGGCGGGTAGCGTGGCCCGACCCCGCGAATACTGGATGGGAACCACCGGTGGCGGCGTCATGAAGACGGTCGATGGCGGACTGACTTGGCTGCCGATGACCGATCGGTATTTTGGCGGCACCATTGGTGCGGTGGCGGTTGCCGCGTCGAATCCCGACATCGTGTACGTGGGCGGCGGCGAGTTTCCGATTCGCGGCAATGTCTCGCACGGCGACGGTCTGTGGAAGACGACCGACGGCGGCCGGACCTGGTCCAACATCGGGTTGAACGACACTCGGCATGTCTCGAAGGTGCGAGTGCATCCCACGAACCCGGACATCGTATTTGTCGCGGCGCTGGGGCACGTATGGGGGCCCAACGCCGAGCGCGGTGTTTTCCGTTCAAAGGACGGCGGGAAGAACTGGCAGAAGGTCCTGTTCAAGGATGACTCAACCGGTGCGGCGGATCTCGTGATGGACCCGAGCAATCCCAACGTGCTGTATGCCGGCCTCTGGCAGGCGCATCGCAAACCGTGGATGCTGGTATCGGGTGGCAAGGGCTCCGGGATGTACAAGTCCATCGACGGTGGCGACACCTGGACTGAGATCACGCGTCACGCCGGGTTGCCCGCGGGGCAGTGGGGCAACATCGGCATCAGTGTGAGCGGCGCGAACCCGCGTCGGGTCTTCGCGATCATTGAAGCTGATGAAGGCGGCGTGTTTCGGTCCGATGACGCCGGTGCAACGTGGGCCCGCGTCAACGACGAGCGCAAACTGCGGCAACGCGCGTGGTACTACACGAAGATCTACGCCGATCCGAAGAACGCCGATGTCGTGTATGCCAGCAATGTGAGTTTTCAGGTGTCGAAAGACGCCGGCAAGACGTGGAGTAACCTGAATCCGCCGCACGGCGACTCGCATGACCTGTGGATCGCGTCGGACAATAGCGATCGAATGATTGAAGGTGATGACGGCGGCGCATCGGTGAGCACGGATGCGGGCAGGACGTGGACGGCGCAGGACTTCGCGACCGCGCAGTTCTATCACGTCTCCACGACGAATCACTTTCCCTACAAGATCTGCGGTGCGCAGCAGGACAACTCGACGTTGTGTGGGCCATCCCGCGCCGCTGGCGGCATTACTATCGACATGTGGATGGACGCAGGCGGAGGTGAAAGCGGCTTCATTACGGCGCTTCCGACGGATCCCGACATCGTCTTCGCCGGCAGCTATGGCGGCTACCTGACGCGGAAGGACATGCGGACGGGACTCACGCGGGATATCAATCCATGGCCGCTCAATCCGATGGGTCACTCGGCGATCGACGCCAAGTATCGCATGCAGTGGACGTTCCCGATTGTGGTGAGTCCGCATGACCCAAAGACGCTGTACGTCGGCTCGAGCGTGGTCTTCAAGACGACCGATCAAGGCGACAGCTACACGGCGGTGAGTCCGGATCTCACACGTAACGATCCGCGCACGCTGGGTCCTTCGGGTGGGTCAATCACGCTGGATCAGACGAGTGTCGAATACTACGGCACGGTGTTCGCGCTGGCGGAATCGCCGGTGACGCGCGGCGTGCTATGGGCGGGCACCGACGACGGGCTGGTGCAACTGTCGAGAGATGCGGGCAAGACGTGGACGAACGTGACGCCGCCGCTGCTCAGGGAACGGGAGTGGGCGCGAATTTCCATCATCGAGGCGTCGCGATTCAATACGGGCACCGCGTATGTGGCGGCGAACCGTTTCCAGATGGACGACCAGCAGCCGTATCTGTTCAAGACCACGGATTTCGGACGAACGTGGACACGCATCGATGGCAGTGGTCAGGCCAACGGCATTCCGGCCAACGAGTTCACGCGCGTCATTCGCGAAGATGACGTGCGCAAAGGCTTGCTGTTCGCCGGTACCGAACGGGGCGTTTACGTATCGCTGGATGATGGGGGCACGTGGGTGTCGCTTCGTCGAAACATGCCGATCGTGCCCGTGCACGACCTGGCGATCAAGGAAGGCGATCTGATTGCGGCCACCCATGGGCGGTCGTTCTTCGTCATTGATGACCTGAGCGCCCTGCGACAGTTGAGCACGACGGCGCTTGCGTCGAATGCGCACCTGTTCACGCCGCGCACCACGTATCGCATCAATTGGGGCGGTGGATTTGGTGGCGGCGGTGATTCGCCGGTTGGCGCCAATCCGCCCGCTGGTGCCATCGTGTACTACTGGCTCAAACAACCGGCCAAGAAAGTGACGGTGGAGTTCCGTGATTCGACGGGACGCACGGTGCGCACATTCTCAAGCGATACCGCTGGCGCGACTGCCGCGGGCCCACCACAGGGTGGTCGACGCGCCGTTGCCGCCGATGCGAATCCGACGAATCGCGCCGGGATGAACACGTTCTCATGGAATCTGCGCGAATCAGACGCGTCCCGATTCGATGGCATGATTTTCTGGGCCGGCAGCACCACGGGGCCCGTGATCCTTCCGGGCACGTATACCGTGCGTCTGATAGTGGATGGTGCGTCGGCGCAGGAGTCGAAGTTTGTCGTGCGCAAAGATCCGCGCAGCGACGCGACACCGGCTGACCTGGTGGCGCAGTACAAGCTGGCCATGCAGATCCGCGATCGCACCACGGATGCCAACGACGCCGTGCGCACGGTGCGATTCGTGCGCGATCAGACCATCAAGCGGTCGAAAGCGGTGGGCGCCGATTCGGCGCAGTACGCGGCACTCATCAAATCGCTCGATACCCGCATCTCGGAGATCGAAGCGAAGATCTACCAGGTGAAGAATCGTAGCGGACAGGATCCGCTCAACTATCCGATTCGCGTCAACAATCAGATCGCGGCGCTGGCCGGCGTGGTGGGAAGCGCCGAGGCGCGGCCGACCAAGCAGAGCGTGCAGGTGTTCGACCTGCTGACGAAAGAGCTTGAGGTGTATCTGGTGGATCTGCGCGCCGCGTGGAAGGAGTTGCTGCCGGCGATCGACGCAATCCTGAAGAAGCACGGGCATCCGGCGATCGAGGTGAAGCCTGGTGATGTGACAACGCCGAGGACCAGCGCGTAGGGCACACGCCATTGAGCGGATCGACGGCCGCAGCACCGGCCGCGGAGCCAGACGCGCATCCGCACCGCTGGCGCATGTTGGCGCTGCTCGCCGTCGCCGAGCTGCTGGGCATGGCGTTGTGGTTCACGGGGAGTGCGGTTGGCCCGACGCTGGCGCGCGTCTGGTCGCTGTCGCCTTCCGAAGTCGGTTGGTTGACCACGTCGGTCCAGCTGGGTTTCGTATGCGGTACCGCGCTGAGTGCGTTGTTGAACCTCGCCGACGTCGTCGCGTCGCGTCGCCTGTTCGCTCTTGCGGCTGTCGCCGGCGCGCTGGCGAACGCGCCGATGGCGATCACCTCGTCATACGGCGTCGCGCTGGCCTCGCGGTTTCTGGCCGGTGTGTGTCTGGCTGGCGTGTATCCGCCAGCAATGAAGATGGCGTCGACGTGGTTTCGTCAACGCCGTGGAGTTGCGGTCGGCACGATCGTTGGCGCGCTCACCATCGGCAAGGCGACGCCCTATCTCGCGCAGGCCGTGCCGGGGTTGGGAGTGGATCTGGTGACCTGGAGTGCGTCGCTGAGCGCATTGCTGGCGGCCCTGATTGTCTGGTTTGGCTATCGGGATGGTCCATACGTGTTTCCCGCGCGGCCCTTCTCGTGGGCGCGCGTTCATGATGTCGTCGGCGAACGACGCTGGCGATTGGCCACAGGAGGCTATCTCGGCCACATGGCCGAGCTCTACTCATTTTGGACGTGGATTCCGGCGTTTCTCGTGGCGAGCGATGCGGCGCGCGCCGGACGCATCGGTGCGGTACCTGATGCGCGAGTCGCCGCCGTGATCGGGTTTGGCGTGATCGCCGTTGGTGGCATTGGCTGTGTGTGGGGTGGGTTGGTAGCCGATCGCATTGGACGCGCACGACTGGTGACGTGGGCCATGGCGATCAGCGGCAGCTGCGCGGTGGCGATCGGGTTTGCGTGGGCGCAATCGTGGTGGCTGATGGCACCGCTGGCGTTGCTCTGGGGTTTCTTTGTCATTGCCGATAGCGCGCAGTTCAGCGTGTTGGTGACGGAGAGCGTGCCGGCGCACGCGGTGGGAACGGCGCTGACGCTACAGGTATCACTGGGGTTTCTACTGACGACGATCACGATTCAACTGATTCCGCCAATGGTGGCGTGGCTGGGATGGCAGTGGGTGTTTCCCATTCTGGCGATTGGTCCGTGGTTGGGCATTGTGAGCATCCGACGACTGGCGCGCACCTGATCAATGATTACCGTTCAGTCCATGCGTTTTTCGGTCGCCCGTCCGCGCCAATTATTGGCATTCGCACAGTTGCTGCTCTTTGTGTTCTCGTCGAGCACATCGCTGCTGCCCTGCGCACACGGTTCGGCGACCAATGGCAGCATCACTTCGCGTGCGCATCACGCGCCGTCCCCGACCACGGTCACGCACCAGCACGGCGCGTCGCACGACCTGTCGCTCAGTGTGGTGTCGTCTGACCGGACGCCGGTGAAGAGTTCCATCCCGCCCGCCGATACCGATTGCCCGTGGGTTGTCGGATGTGCAGGACTGGTGCGGGTCGACGTGGAGTCGCCGTGGCGCACGATTGAGAGTCCCATGCCGGATGTTGCGCCGGTGGGGCTGACGCTGCGCCAGGTCGCGGCCGACCGCGACGTCGAGTCGCCGCCTCCGCGAGTCTGACACCAGCGGCCTGTCGGCCGCCTGTGGTGTCCACGCGGTCACGCTGCACGCACGCGCCACACGCGCGTCATCCGAGCGTACCGTCCTCTCGCCTCCGGTCATCCGTTTTTCGGGTGACCCTGCCCGCCCAGTCATGTCGACCACCAGGTCGTACTCGCATTCGCGAATACGCTGCACCCGGATCGCACGCGCCATCGCACTCCTGTTGTCCGCTTCTCTCTCGTGGTCTGTTGATGGGCAGTCATCAAGCGCGATGACAGATCCCCTGGGACTGCCGATGACCCGATCGGGTTCCGGCACGTCGTGGCTGCCCGACTCCGCGCCGATGTACGGCGTGATGCGGGGCGCGGGGAGCTGGATGTTCATGCTGCATGGCACGGCGTTCGTGCAACAAATCAGGCAAAACGGTCCCCGCGGCGACTCGCAGTTTGGCAGCGTGAACTGGGGGATGGTCAACGCTATGCGGCCTTTCGCGGGTGGCCGTCTGCAGTTGCGGGCGATGGGCAGCGTGGACGCCTTTACCGTGGGTGGGAAGGGCTACCCGCTGCTGCTGCAAACCGGCGAGTCGTATCGCGGCGAGTCGATACACGATCGACAGCATCCGCACGACCTGATCATGGAGGTTGCCGCGATCTATGAGCGCGCCATCACGCGCGATGTTGCCGTGCAGCTCTACGCAGCACCGTCAGGCGAGCCAGCGCTTGGTCCCGTCGCCTTTCCGCATCGACCAAGTGCGGCCGCCGATCCGTTCGCCACTCTGTCGCATCACTGGCAGGATGCCACACATGTGAGTTTCGGTGTGGTCACGGCCGGCGTGTACACACGGCGCGTGAAACTGGAAGGATCGGTGTTCAATGGTCGTGAACCCGACGACGTGCGCACCAATATCGATTGGCAGGGAGCTCGACTCGACTCGTATTCAGGGCGTGTCAGCGTCAACGCGACGTCGGATGTCGCGCTCTCGGCCAGCTTCGGCCGTTTGAAAGACGCGGAGGTATCTCATCCGGGCGAGTCGCTGCGACGCGCCGTGGCCGCGGCACAGTGGTCACGCGTGCGAGCCGACAGCGGTACGCAGTCGATGGCGCTGATTGTCGGTGGCAATGCGGTTGGCGATGAGCGTTGGTCACGAAGTGTCGCTCTCGAGGGACTTCGCGATTTCCGCGGACGCTGGCAGGTGTTCACACGCGCCGAGCTGGTGGAGAAGTCGGAAGAGGAACTGGTGCTGTCGCACGAGGACACTCGCCGCCGTGTTGGACATCTTTCGATCGGCGGACTGCGCGAAATGTCGGCGGGGCGTGCCGGTCGTATCGGTATCGGAGCGCGCGCCACGGTGAACTTCGTGCCAGACGCGCTCAGCGCCGCCTATGGATCGCGCGCGCCTCTCGGTGCGGCGATCTACTTGCGCTGGCGCACGTCGCGCATGGTGATGGGCGGGATGTCAGGGATGGACCACACGCGGCACTGATGACGGGAGACGAGAGACGCAGACGCGGCGGTCTTGGTCTCGAGTCGCCCGTCGGGCGTCTCTCGTCTGTTGTTCCACCCTCGCGAAGTGACGCGTCAGGATGGACTCTAGCTAGGCCGGCGGCGCATCGGCCAGTATCACATCAGGCGCGCCGAGGCGTGCGGCCAGTGCCTGCAAGTACCGGTCGATGGTCTTTGTGTGGCCGATGAAATGCGCGCCGATGAACCGAAAAATCGGATTGCCGACGCTGCCGCGTTCAGTGATGGTGACGCGGGTACCGTCGCCGTCTGGATGGAGTTGCCACGTCCATTCGCCCGTGAAGGCCAGGTCCTCGTCGAGAATGCGCGCGACCAACCGATGTGGGGCGTCGTCGGTGCTGACGCCAAAGGTGATGGATCCCCGCGTGGTGGTTTCACGCCAACGCGTCTGCGGCTGATCCGTATCGACGAGATCCGCACGTTCGAGGTCATGTCGCCACTCCGCGTACCGCGCGACATCGCGTATGACGTTCCACACGGCCTCCGGCCCGACGGGCAGTGTTGTCGCGCGCGCCACGGCGTGATGACGTGGTGTGGCAAGCCCGCCAACAATGAGCGCCAGGATGACGGCCACGATGGCGCTCATGATGAAGAGTATCCAGTACATATGCCGGTGCTATTCCGCGGGTAACGGCAGGTCCAGCGCGCGGCGAACGCGTCGCACCAACTCATGCACCGCAAATGGCTTCTGCAGAAACGTCTCTGCATTCCGGCGGACATCGCCAAGTAACGCCTCATCGTCGGCGTAACCGGATGCGAAGATGACGCGAATTCCGGGGCGCAAGCGCCTGATGATCTCAGCCAGTTCGCGTCCGCCCATTCCCGGCATGACCACATCGGTCAGCAACAGGTCGATGTGACCGGAAAACGCCCTCGAGATCGCGACGGCCGCTTCACCGTTGGCGGCCTCCAGCACGCGATATCCCTGTCGTTCGAGCACGGCGGTGGCAACAGTGCGCACGCTGCTCTCATCTTCGGCGTACAGCACCGTCTCCGTTCCGCGCGCGAGCGGCGTTGAGAGGTCCGCCAGTGCCGGAACGTCGGCGGCGACGTCCAGGCGCGGAAAGTAGAGCGAGAACGTTGTCCCGATGCCACGCTCGCTTTCCACGCGCATCACACCGCTCGCCTGCTCGACCATGGCGTACGCCAGCGCGAGTCCGAGCCCGGTCCCCTTGCCGCGCTCCTTGGTGGTGAAGAACGGCTCGAAGATCCGTTCGCGCACCTCGGCCGTCATGCCAACCCCGGTATCACTCACCGTGATCCTGATCCATCCGTGACTGGCTGGGAGATCGCGATCGGGGGCGTCGGCCGCGCTCACGACTTGTGTCGTGATGCGCAACGTGCCCCCGGTCAGCATCGCATCCCGAGCATTCGCCGTGAGATTGAGCAACACTTGCTCGAGTTGACTCACGTCGGCGTGCATCGTCCCGACGTCGTCGGAGAGTCGCGTCTCCAACTCGATGTGGGCGCCCAGGATGCGACGCAACAATCGATCAAGCGCGCGCACAATCTCGTTGGGATCGAGTCGGGATATCTGCACGACCTGCTTGCGACTGACCGTGAGAATCTGGCGTGTCAGATCGCTGCCGCGCACGGCGAGTGCGCGCACCTCCGCCACATCGCGATACGCGGCGCTGTCTTCTGACAGCTCCCCCAACGCCAGATCGCAGTACCCCAACATGCCCGTGAGCAGATTGTTGAAGTCATGTGAAATGCCACCGGCGAACGCGCCGATGGCTTCCATCTTCTGCACTTGCCTGAGCTGCTCTTCACTGCGCGCCAGCGCACGCTCTGTTTCCCGGCGCGCGGTGACATCGATGCCAACTGACAGCCAGCTCTCTCGTCCCAGTCGCCGCGAGGAGGTTGTTATCACCTCCATCTCGATCTTGCGCCCGGTCGCGGTGCGATGCACCCACGCGCCCGCACTCTGGCGATTCTCGGAGAATGGAAGTCGCGCGCCGCGGAAGCGTTCCATCTCGCTGGGATCGAGCAGCCGATCAATTCGCAGGGTCTGAAAGACTTCGCGATCGTATCCGTAGATGGACACCGCCGTGTCATTCACCGCCATGATCTGCATCGTGTCGGCGTCCCAGGCCCACATGGGCAACGGGTTGCTGTCGAAGAGAAAGCGATAGCGTCGCTCGCTGTCCGCCAGCGCCACGGTGCGACGTTCGACCGTCTCGGCCATCTGATTGAATGCGCTTCCCAGGAGACGGATCTCGCTGGGGCCGGCAACCGTTGCGCGCGTACCGGTCTCGCCTCGCTCGAACGCGCGTGCGGCGTTGGCGAGCGCCGCGATTGGATGCGTGACGCGCAGCCCGACCAGATAGGCCATCAGGATAGCGAGACTGGCGGCAAGCAGCAGCAGGGCTGAGTCCTGACGCAGCCCCGCATCGAGTCGCTCATCGAGTGTCGTCTGCCGAATTCCCAGATGAATCATCCATGGCGCGGTACTTGTGCGGGTAAAGCCGGTCAATCGGGTTTCGCCGTCGATGCCGCGCATTTGACCCGACCCACTGGTGTCGATCTTGACGCCGGCATGAAACCGCTGCTGCCCGACCACCGAATCGGGGTCCTCGCTGCGCGCGAGCACCACGCCGGACGTGTCGAAGATGGTCACGAGCGGCGTGCCGAGGTTGGTGGCGACCCGTGTGGCGTTGAGCAGCGAATCCAGACGAATGGTCAGCGAGACAACGCCCGTGAACTGTCCGCGTTCATCGCGGATGCTGCGCGAGAGTACCACGACCCACGGGCGATCGCTCAGCGCCATCGAGCGGCGGATTTCACCGACCACGAGATTCTTCGAGCGCCGGACAATGTTGAAGTAGCCGCGGTTGGCGAATGCTCGCACGGAGTCGCCCGACGGACCCAGCGTGCGGGCCGCGGCGAGCAATGTTCCCGCTGTGTCCAGCACAAACAAATTCGAGATGGGCGATGGGGCGTCGGCGAGCGTGCGCACGAGGGCACGCTCGTTGGAGGCCCGCTGCGATGGATCGATCGAGACGGTCGATGAGAGCGCGACCAGCAGGGCATCGGCGGTGCGCACCCGTTCATCGACGCGAGCGGCGGCCACGCTGACTGCGTTCTCGACTTCCACGCCGATCATGCGCTGCTCGTGCCGCGCGTTCGTCGTCAGTCGATAGATGCCAAGCGCCACCAGGGGCAACGCGCACAGCAATGCCAGACTGACCAGCCGCAATCGGATGCCGCCCACGGTGCCCATGGGATTCAGGGAATCAGCGGCTCAGCAATTCCGTACCCGGTGGCATGGCGACCGCCATTCCCATTGCATGGTAGCCCTTGTCAACGTAGACCGTAGCCGCCGTGATGCCACTTGCCAGCGGGCTGGCGAGAAAGGCCGCCGTCGTTCCCACCTCCCAGGCGGTGAGCGCCTCCGGGAGGGGTGAGTTTACAGTGCAGTACTTCACCATCGTCTCGATGATGCCGATGGCACTCGCGGCGCGGGACGCATACGGACCTGCTGAAATCGTGTTGACGCGCAAACCA
This sequence comes from Gemmatimonas sp., assembly GCA_040080315.1. Classification (GTDB taxonomy): domain Bacteria; phylum Gemmatimonadota; class Gemmatimonadetes; order Gemmatimonadales; family Gemmatimonadaceae; genus Gemmatimonas. Next base: position 4,007 of record JBEBIR010000043.1, on the reverse strand, counting down.
TGTTTGCGACCGGCCTCGAAGGCGAGCACCCGCGTATCGCTTTCCAGCGCCGCCTTGGCTGAGGACATGCCACCACCGTAACCGGGGACGACGCGTTCGCTGGCCATGTACGTCAACGAGCACACGGAGCCGCCCGGACGCATCATTGGGCCCAGGCGCTGCAGCATGGAGACCAACGAAAACGCACTGGCACTGGATGCCGCCAAATACCCGGCGCGACTCGTCTCGAGCAGCGACTTCTTCACCTCAGGGCCGTTAGCGAGCGAATGAAACAGGATGTCGAGCGGTTGATCACCGAAGTCGGCAGCAAGATTTCGCGCCAAACCATCGATTGAAAAGTCGCCGACTTCCTTGTATCGCTTGGACTCGCGCACCTCCTCCGGCGCTTCTTCCAGCGTGTCGAACAGCGCATCGAGCGGGTAGATGCGCTCGAAGGTGAGTTGCGAGCCGTCGGCCATCTGCCGCGCCTCGTCCATCTTTCCGCGTTCGAGCAGGTTGAGGAAGATGTTGAGTGCCGGTGGCCAGGTGGCGACGCACACCGACGCGCCCGCTTCCGCGAAGGCCTTGGCGACCGCAAAACCGAATCCGCCATCATCCGCAACGCCCGCGACGAGGGCGCGCTTGCCAGTCAAGTCGATAGAAAGCATTCGGGTAATCTAGACGTGCGGTCGGGGCTTCGCACCGCGTGACGGCTACTGCCGCTTTTCGATTGTGCGCCGGGCCAGTCGGTCGACCAGCACCGGTGAAATCAACTTGAGCAGACGACCGACCTTGCCCTTCCAGGTCATCACCAGATCGCGATCGCGACGCGCGGTGGCACCGAGAATCAATCGGCAGCACTCGGCGGCCGTCATCGCCTCGGCGCGGGTGCGGAGATACGCGCGCTCGCCGAACGGTCGACCGTCCGGTGCCAGCGCATGCACGTTGATTTCAGTCATCACGAAGCCGGGATACGCCACGGTCACCGTGACACCACTGTCGGCAAGTTCGATGCGCAATGAGTCAAAAAAACCAGCCATCGCGTGCTTGGTCGCGGCGTACGCACTGCGCTTCGGCACACCCACCAACCCCGTGAGGCTGGAGATCGCCACGATCTGCCCTCGGCTGCGCTTCAGATGGGGGAGCGCGTGCGCGGTGCACCACACACTGCCCAGATAGTTGATGCGCATGAGTGTCTCGAAGATCGATAGATCGGAGATCTCCTCGAATCGTCCGCTGGCACCGATGCCGGCGTTGTTCACCAGAATGTCGAGCTGTCCGAAGTGTGCGACCGTCGTCTCAATCACGCGCTGACAGTCGGTTTCGCGACCGACGTCGCCGGTGACGATCAGGATGTCGCCGCCGTGTTGCCGACACTCATCGGCCACGGCGGCGAGACGCACCTCATCGCGGGCAGCGATGGCGACGCGGGCACCCGCCGCCGAGAACTGTCGCGCCAGCTCCGCCCCGATACCGCGGGACGCACCAGTGATGAGGACCACGCGGCCACGAAAGGTCGTTGCGCTCACGGCAGTCCGGTTTCGTCATGATCGGTGAAGTCATGATCGCCCATCGCCGACTCGTCAAACGGCGCGTCCAGAATTCGCAGCGCCTCGCTGGCGTCCGCGACGCGAACGGCGAGTCGCACCGGATACAGGATGTGCATGGCGGGCAACATACCGCCCGCGTCGTCACGCAGTACCACTGCGGGAATATCGTGGACTTCGAGCACGCTGCGCGCGACGAGCGCTTCCATCTCGTTCAGGTACTGTCGGATGACCACCATCGCCTGACCCATGTGGCGAACATATCGCGCGCTCGACGCCACGGTGAGGGGTGTCCGGCTAGATTGGGTCCATGGCTGCGTCGTTCGGAATTTTCATTCTTGCAGAACTGCCAGGCGAGGCGGGCGCGCAGGTCCGCATCCTGCAGCAGCGCTACGACCCGAAATTGGCGCGGCTGACGCCGCCGCATGTGACATTGGCCGGCTCCTCGGGGGTCGGGTCGATTCCAACGGACACAACGGTAGAACGGATCCGCGAGGCATTGGAGCCCATTGCCTCGACGACCGCCCCGATGTCGCTGGTGTTTCGTCCGCCGCACCGGTTCATGCAGACCGAGATCATTTCGCTGCCGCTCGACCCGCATGGACCACTGCGGGCCCTGCATGAGCGCATTGCGCGGTGCGGCCTGCCCTTTCGTCGAGCACGGTTTCAGTTTTCGCCGCACTGCACGCTGAGCTTCTATCCCGTGCTTACGCCGCAGCATGAACGAGAGCTGCTGGCCGTGCGAGTCGATGCGCCAGCGCGCATCGAGCGGTTGCAGATCTATCTCACGCGCGACCCGCAGCCGTCGCGGAAGCTGTTGGAACTGGACTTGACCGGCGGAAGGGCGGAGCCGCGAACCGCACCACCGGCCTGAAGCAGTTGAGCGTGCCTCTCAGCGTGCCTCGGGACGAATCTTGGCGACGGCAGCGGTGGCTTGACGCAGGGACAGCATCGCCGAGGCCTCAAGTTCGTATTCGAATTTGAGCACGCCAAGCTTCTCCGCGCCATGCTGCGTGAGTTGCTGCGATGCTTTTTCAGCGATGGAATGTCGGCGAAGATACTCGCGGGCCGCGATCCACAGCGCGTTGGCGCGCTGACGCAGTTCCGCGTCATCCGACACGGGATTCTTACCGCAGCACTTCTCGTAGTCCTGCACGCACTCGGCCAGCGCGAGATCGATGGTATCCACCATCGCATACGCAGCGGCCAATTCAGACTGCGACACGCCGAGTGTCATCAGTCGTGCCAGACGCTCGTGTTGACGGCATGTTTCGGCGGACGTTCGTCCGAGTGCGTCGGCGGCCGCAAGCGGACCGACAGCCGTCATCGGTTCGTCCACGAGTTTCTTCGCCGCGCTTGATCGGGAAGGAGCCATGGTGCCCAGGAACGAGGGGACCGACCGAAGTCGGTGAGTCTATCGGGCGCTGCGAGGAACTCGCAGCGCAGAGGTGGGACATGGACTTAGCAAGGAAGACGGTCCCAGCGGTAGTGGGGGAGCGCAAGTGCATTCGTGATTGCACGCCAGTCTGGGGATACTGGCCATGCGGTTCGATACGATGTATCTCAGGTCTGTATCAAGTTGACGCCAACTTTCATCGGGAAGGGCCCGTGACCGACTACACACACCTGCACATTGAGACTTCGGCCGGGGGCGTGCGCTCGATCGTCCTGAATCGTCCCGATCGACTGAATGCCGTGAATCCGAAGCTCGCGGAGGAACTGCCCTTGGCGATGCACGACGCGGCGACGGATGATGCCGTGCGCGTGGTGGTTATTTCGGGTAGCGGACGCGGTTTCTGCGCCGGTCTCGATCTCGCTGAACCGGTACCACTCGACGTGGGTACACGCGCCTCGCGACTTGATCCGTACTATTGGGTGGGTCGGTGGGTGCTGAGCATCGTGCACTGCGAGAAACCCGTGATTGCCGCGGTCAATGGGGCAGCGGCCGGCGCCGGCTTCGGACTCGCGCTGGCGTGCGATCTGCGACTGATCCAGGACGACGCTCGATGCACGGCGGGTTATGTGCGTCGTGGCCTCTCACCCGATGCGGGCGTCAGCTGGATGCTTCCGCGATTGGTCGGTCATGCTCGCGCGATGGATATCGTGCTGACCGGCCGTGATGTGTCGGCGACAGAAGCGGAGCGAATCGGGCTGGCGACTGCGGTGTTTCCTTCAGGCACATTCGCATCCGACGTGGCGGCATACGCTGCGGCGTTGGCGTCGGGGCCCTCCACCGCGCTCGCGCTCACCAAGCGCCTGATGATGGAGAGCCCGTCCGCGAGCCTCGAGGCGCAGTTGCGGCAGGAGTTGGCGCACATCAAGACGTGTTTTGGCACCGCCGACGTCAAGGAAGCGATGGTAGCCTTTCGCGAGAAGCGCGCGCCGGTGTTTCGCTGACGTCGAACGACGTCGCTAGGTTCGACCGGGATTTGAGCGCACGCTTCCGGGCAGTGCGTTGAGCAACGGTCCAAGCTCCGTCGC
>JBEBIR010000493.1:0-3375 GCA_040080315.1 Gemmatimonas sp. | reverse complement strand
ACCGTCAGTGGCTGGTCGCGCACCGCACCGCCGCGCGCGGCGACGCGATCGTGACCCAGGGCGATGGCGAGGGACGCCTCGCGGCGTTCCTTCACTTGTGCGGCGACCGCGCGCTGACGCGACTGCATGTCGGCGGCCACCGCGTCGACCGAGCATCCGCACAGGGTGTCGTGCGGATGCGTGCGCAGCAGCGTTTCCCATGCAGCATGGGCGAGCACGGGTAGTTGGGCCAGCGACAGCGATCCGTCGGCGGCAATTGCGCGCGCGCGCAGCGGGGCATGCAGCCAGGCCAGTGTCATCCACGACTCCACATCGCGCAGCATCGCTCGTTCCAGACGTGCATTGGTCCGTTTGAGATGCGCGCGCGTGCCCAGCGTGCCCTGCAAGGTCCAGGTGTACCCGTAGCTATCCCGCAATTCTCCGCGCACGATTGGCAGGTGGGCACCGCCTGACTCGTACTGCGCGGCCGCTTGGTGCATCGCGTCGGCAGCCTGCGACAAACCGCTGCGGGTGACGTTGGTGCTCTCGTGCTGCGCCACCCCTGACAGCAGCTCGAGTGCCCGCGCCAGGTGCGGAGACGCCGCATGATGATCCGCCCCGGACAGCAGGAGCGAGACGCCGGTGTCATTGCGCGGCCGCATCACCGATGTGATCGCGCGCCACCGCAACAACGCCTCCGCTTCGGACGCGGGAAGCGCGCCCCCGAACTCGTACCCATCCGGCGGTAGGTGCGTCAGCAGCACGCGACTGTCATCAGGACCAACCCACCAGGCGGTGTCACCCGACGGAAACGACGACCCACCGAACCCGCGCCACACGATCGCGGCATCGCATGCGAAACCGGCCGCAATCAACGGCAGTGCCGCGGGATGACCAAAGGTGTCGGGACAGTATGCCACGCGTGGCGCTCTCGCTCCCATGCGCGTAAGCCATCGACGACCCGCTTCGAGGTTGCGCACAATCGCCTCGCCGGACGGAATCAGATTGTCCGCCAGGACATACCATGGGCCAGCCTCAAGAGCCCCGCTCCCAAGCGCTCGCGCCACATCGGCCGAACGCTCTGGACGTATTTCGAGGTAGTCGGCCAGGACAATACTCTGGCCATCCAGCAGAAATGGCGCGGCGGCATCTGGTGGCGCTTCGAGCAGTGCATCGACCAGCGCGATCAGCCGGGCACGAAATCGCACCGCGGGGAGATACCACTCGCGATCCCAATGGGTGTGCGCGACTACTTGCAGGCTCCACGCCTTCCCGGCGTCTGTCGCCTCGAGTCGCCTGTCACGCGCGATATCGGACGGGGTCAGGTCTGATGGCACCCTCCAAGGTACCGCGCGGTTGACCCTGCCGTGTGACCTGCCGACCTTTCCAAGCGCGGGTCAACCATTCCCCCAATCCCTCCTCGTGCAGCTGCTCTCAGAGTTCTTCGACCGTCTGCGCGATCTGCCCGCGCTCGTGCAGTGGGCCGGCTATGTCGGTCTGACGCTGATCATCTTCGCCGAAACCGGCTTACTCGTGGGGTTCTTCCTTCCCGGCGACTCGCTGTTGGTGACCGCCGGCCTGCTGGCATCACAACCCGACTTCGGCCTGAATGTGTGGTTGCTGGGTGGCATCCTGACGATCGCCGCAATCGTTGGCGATACGGTAGGGTATCACATCGGCAAGGCCACCGGTCCTCGCATATTCACCCGCGAGAACAGCCTGCTCTTCAACAAGGCGCATCTGCTTCGTGCGCAGGCATTCTACGAGAAGCACGGTGGCAAGACCATCATCATTGCGCGCTTCATGCCGATTGTGCGTACGTTCGCGCCGGTCGTCGCCGGGGTAGGACAAATGAAGTACCGGGCATTCGTCGCCTATAATGTCATTGGCGGCGTGCTCTGGGTGTGGAGTATGCTGCTCACCGGCTACATTTTGGGACGCACCGTTCCCACAGTGGCGCAGCACATTGAGAAGGTCATCCTCGTTGTCGTCTTCCTGTCGATCCTGCCGGGGATCATCAGCTGGTGGCGCGAGCGTTCCAAAAAAAACGTGACCGGCTAACCGTTCACGAATGTCAGTCTTGTCCACCTCCAGTCAATCGAGAACCACCAACATGGCACACGCACTTCCGCCACTTCCCTACGCTCCCGACGCGCTCGAGCCGCACATTGATGTGCAGACGATGCAAATCCATCACGGCAAGCATCATCAGGCGTACGTCACCAACCTGAACGCCGCCATCGAAAAGGCGCCCGAGCTGGCGACCTGGTCGCTGGACGACATCAGTCGAAAGATCAGTGACGTGCCCGAGGCCGTTCGCGCCGCCGTTCGCAACAACGGTGGTGGACACTGGAATCACTCGTTCTTTTGGCAGTCTATGGCGCCGAATGCTGGCGGCGAGCCCACGGGCGCCCTCGCCGACGCTATCACGAAGGCCTTCGGTTCATTCGCCACGTTCAAGGAGCAGTTCCAAGCGGCCGGCATTGGCCGATTCGGCTCCGGTTGGGCGTGGTTGGTCTCGACGAACGGCGCGCTGTCCATCATGAGCACGCCCAATCAGGACAACCCATTGATGGACGGCAAGCAGGCGATTCTGGGTGTGGACGTGTGGGAACACGCGTACTACCTCAAGTCTCTGAATCGTCGCGCGGATTATCTCGCCGCATTCTGGAACGTCGTGAACTGGCCGGAAGTCGCTAAGCGCTTCGACGCGAAGTAGTCGCGCCGCGGGTCGCGGAAAACAAAGGGCCCGGCGCGTGATGCCGGGCCCTTTGCCGTGCAGGCCTTCGCGTTGCTACATGAGCGCCGACGGCGCCAACTGCAGTATCGCGCCAATGCCAAACATGATCAGTGCGATAACCGCGCCGGTTCCGGTGGACACGCGCGAGACAATGGCAACACCAATGGCCGTCAGCGCCAGTTGCCACAAATGAAACACATCCAGATTGCCAAGGAACTGGAGCACGGCCGGCGGCATCTTCTCCGGATCAACGAAGCGGGCTGGGCTCAGTGACAGATCCATCAGGCTGCGGGCGGAGGCCGCGTCCGAAACGAGCGCCTGCACCGGCATGAGGATCCAGGAGAACAGTCGGGGAACGCCAGCGAGCACTGCAACCGTGGCCGCTTGCGCGTACGACAGATTCGCCTTCATCAGCTTGGCGCCGAGCAGCAGGAACAGCGCGTTGATGAACGGTCCGACCAGCGTAACGAGCGGCGCACCGATGACGATACTCCAAGAGGTCGACGTTCGCATTCCCGATGCCATTCCGTCGGGGATCGGCGTGCCTTTGGCTGCCATCGCCTTGAGCGTCAGATCGGCCTGCGCATCAAACCAGGGCTGCACGAGGTTCTTTGTGGCGATCGCGATCACCGCGACGATCAGCGCCGTCACCAGCG
>JBEBIR010000492.1:0-3375 GCA_040080315.1 Gemmatimonas sp. | reverse complement strand
CGGAGGTGGTCGCGGCGGCGCGGGGCCCGGTGGCGGCGGCGGCGGCGGACGCGGTGGCGCCGATAGCACGGGCGGTCGCGGCGGCGGTGGCGGACGCGGTGTCGGCGCGCCAGGTGGTGGTGGTGGCGCAGCGGTGAACAACAATCCGAGCAACATGCCGGCGTGCACCACGCCCCGATTTGAACTGATTCCGGGCGCTGGGGCGCTGTGGGACGGTTACTGCTGGGGCATCTCGCAATGGGACACCAAGAAGGTTGAAGCGGCGCTTAAGGAGCGCGGCCTCAATCCGGTTCCCGACCACAACCCCAAGGCAGACTTCTTCAGCTTCCATGTGAAAGATCCCGATGGACTGGACGTCCAGCTCTCGAACGGCACGAAGAAGAATCGTCGCACGACAAAACCCAATGGCAAACTCAGCGCGCCGCTGCCGTTTGAACCGATGGGATTCAAGACGGTCTACCTCGACCACATCTCGTTCCAGTGCACGAGCTACAAGGAAACGGTCGCATTCTACGAGGCCCTGCTGGGATGGAAGGGCTTGGGCGACGAAGGAAGCCAGAACGAAACCGAGATCGCGCCCGGCATCGGCGGACTCCTCATTCGCGGTGGTAACGCACTGAGCCCAACGTTCCAGATGCCTGCAGAACGCCGCGCCGTGATGAATCACATCTCCTTCGGTATTACACCATTCGATGCGGACCAACTGAACGCCGAGTTGTGCAAGCGCGGCCTGCGCGCGCGTGTCGACACTGGCGCGATCGCCTCATCGCCGGATAAGGAAAAGGACATTCACACCGCCGCATACAAGAGTTTCCATACCACGACGCCGAATAACTACGACCTGCAGTTCAGCGCGAAGGTCAAGGCGGGCAAGCAGGCAGGCCCGATGGGCGGCTGATGTCCACCGCATCGAATATTGCGATTGCCCTCGTGGCGTTGATCCACGTCTACATACTTGTCCTGGAGATGTTTCTCTGGGACAAGCCCGCAGGGCTGCGCGCCTTTGGTCACACGCAACAGGCCGCGACTGCGTCAAAGGTGTTGGCAGCCAATCAGGGGTTGTATAACGGCTTTCTCGCGGCGGGACTCTTCTGGACCCTGACCCAAGGTGCAGACGGATTTCACATGGCCCTCTTCTTCCTCAGCTGCGTCGCGATCGCCGGCATCTACGGTGCCATCACCGCCAGCCGGAAGATCCTGTTCGTCCAAACGGTGCCGGCCGTCATTGCGCTGGTGCTCATACACTTTCCCAAGTAACGCTTCGAAATGCGTGCGTGAGCGGGCTATTCTCCCCAGAAAGATCTCCTCCTTCCCACCCGCATGATCTGGCTCGGTGAATCGCGTGGCTATTTGACCGACTGGGTCACTGAGCAATGGGTAAGGCTCACGGGACGCTGCATCGACATCGAGGAGACTCACTGGCTCGCAGGTCCGATCGGCGACGCGTCGGGAATTAGGAGTTCTTCGCCGCGCTCGCGGCGCGCGAGGGGCTTATCGCGGAGATGGCATCGGATGCGTCGCCCCACGGTCTCCTAGCGGACTTCGGACAGTTGGCGGCCGTGCGTCGCGCGGCAACCTAACCCAGTATCGATTCTTTCATCGAGGCGATCCTTGACGGCTGACGAGCAACGGACCTACAGCAGCGAAGAGTTCGCACTCATTCTGCGCGAGGCGGCAGAACTGTCGAGCCGAACCGATCAGCCTGGATCTTCGACAGAAGGCCTGACGCTGGCCGAGATGAAATCTGCGGCCGTGCAAGCCGGTCTCGACCCCGCGTTTGTCGAACGCGCCGCGCGAAAGCTGGCCATGCGAACTACGGCATCAACGTTCGAACGGGTGATCGGTGGACCACTACGACACGAGCACGACGCGCGCTTTCGCGTCAAGCTCAACGAGGACAGCGCTGCGCGCGTGTTGTCTGCCGTGCGTTTGAACACCGACTTTCACAGCTCGAACCCTGGAGATTCCGGCGCGCTCGGCATGATGTGGAAGGCGTCGGGCGACGGCAATGTACTCAGCGTCGTTGCGCGGCCGGACGCAGACGGAACATCGGTCTCCGTCGTTATCGACCGCCGTGGGACGTTCGTTCTCACCGGCGTGGTCACTTTCATCGCCATGTTCGCAGCGCTTGTCGTGACGACTGGAGTCAACAGTGCGGCACCGGCTCTTGCTCCCTGGACAGCGCTAGCCGGAATTGGTGGTGCGATTGCGTCCGCGCGCAGTTTCTGGGCCTCATCTTCCAGAAAGGCGCAGGAGCGAATTGGTGCGATCATTGGCACTATCGGCCAGACACTTGCTCAGGACGAATCCGAAGGCACCACGACTGACAGCCACCCTCACGGCGGCAGATAGCGTTTCATCGATCGCGCAAACCGCCGCAACACTCCGGCACCGCGACGGTCCGCGAAATTCTTGACGCGCTGTTCGGTCACGGACAGCCAGCCTCGCGCCAGCTCCCCCTCGGCGACTAGCCACGCGCGGACTTGCGGGTCGGACGCGAGCGTCGACCGCGAGGTTCGGGCGGTGGGCTGGGCGCGCGCGACGACCTCACTGGGGATGTTCACCAGGCCCTTCGCGAGGTCTTCATCGAGATCGCGCGCGGTCGAGCACCAGCCGAGCGCATCGACGAGTTCAGGCACGTCTGCTGCGCGCAGCTCGCAGCGACCAGCAAGCAACATCAAGTCGAGGCTGAGAGTGAAGGTCTCACGGTGATGCGCACGCAAGGCCGCGCTATCGCAGAGTTCGCCCGCCAGTTGGCGGCGACGGTCGCGCTCCATCACCTCGATCAACCGCACCGCATCGTTTACCGCGTCACGACCGCCGACTGCCTCGAGGTCAGTGACAAACGCGGCGACCAGTCGTGCGAGTGGGTCGTTTGCGAATTCGCGCGCCGCGATCTGCTTGCGCAGTTCTTCCACGACGCGGAGAGGTTCATGATCACTCGGCCGGTCGCCATCGAGCAGGTCGTCGATCGCCTGCAGGGCGCAGAATCCGGTGCGCAGCAGCCGGTTGCGTCGCCAGCGAGGCAGGCTCGCAACCGACAGCGCCAACGCAATCACCGCGTAACGCCGGTGACGACGCGCGAAGCGCCACTGATTTTCGAGGCACAACCACTCGACATCAACCGCCGCCAATACGCGCCTCGAGCGCGCCCACCGACCGAATCCGCACCACCCTGCCGCGCCGAGGGCAAAGCCACCGACGACGTCGAGGACGTGGTGCTGGCGCAAGAACACCGTACTCGCGGCGATCGCGAGTGCCCAGGTGATCCAAATTCCCTGCACCACCCACCCGCGGCGCTGCCGATGCGCGAGGTGTCCAAACGCAAGCGCCGTCGTCAACGAGTATGCCACGTGCAGTGACGGCAGCATGTTG
>JBEBIR010000491.1:0-3388 GCA_040080315.1 Gemmatimonas sp. | reverse complement strand
GAACGCCTCGTCGTGGTCGCCAAAGGGATCCGCAACGAGTGTCAGCGAGACCAGATCGCCATCCAGCTCCGCCAGATCTGCGCCGAGCGAGCGCCACTCGCGACAGGCGAAGAGTGGATAGCAACCGAGCGCGTCGCACAAACTGGTGTGCGGGATGTTGCGCTTCAGCACCCAGCCTCCCGATCGCGGAAGGGACTGCGGTACACCAAATTCCGCCAACGCCGCTGCGTACGACGCATGCGCATAGCCACTGCCCCGCTCGTCAAACGCGCTGCCCGATTCGCTCGTCACGTCGCCAAGTGTTGGGCGGAAATCGCGGTCCGGATAATTCCGCACACCGCGTCAACCTCGGCATCGCCGACATCGGGTCCCGTCGGCAACACGAGCACACGAGCGGCCACCCGCTCGGTTTCCGGAAGGCGACGACCAGCGTCGGGATGGGTCTGAACGTACGGCTCAACACGATGAATACCGGGCCAGAAGTAGCGTCGCGCAAAGACGTTCGCCTCCCACAAGTGCCCGAGTACAACGTCCCGGCTCACGCCGGCCAACGACTCATCCACTTCGATCACGACGTACTGGTAATTTCGCGCGTCAACGACGTCGCGCGTTCGCAGTCGCACGCCCGGGAGGCCGTCAAGACCGCGCGTGTACGCTGCAAGATTTCGACGGTTTACCGCGATGAATCCGTCGAGACTCTCGAGGTTGGTCAGACCCACCGCGGCGCTGAACTCCGGCATCTTGCCGTTGGTACCAACGGAGTCCACGCGATCGATTCCCGTGAACCCGAAGTTGCGCATCAATACGATGCGCTCGGCCAGCGCATCATCGTTCGTGGCAATCGCGCCACCTTCAAAGGTGTTGAAGACCTTCGTCGCATGGAAACTGAACACCTCGGCATCGCCGAACTGCCCAATCATTCGGCCAGCGGTCGCGCAGCCAAACGCGTGCGCGGCGTCGAAGAACAGGCGTAGTCCATGTCGAGCAGCAATGTCCTGCAGCGCGGGCACGGCGCAGGGCTCTCCCCAGAGATGAACGCCGCAGATCGCCGTCGTCTCCGATGTGATCGCCGCCTCCACCTGCGCCGGATCGAGCAGATGCGTTGCGGGATCTATATCGCAGAATACGGGGCGCAACCCAAGCCAGGTGAGAGCGTGCGCCGTCGCGACGAACGTGAACGCGGGCAGAATGACCTCGCCGCGCAGACCGAGGGCGCGCACCAGAATCTCCAGCCCCACGGTACCGTTGCAGACACACAAGCAGTGACGCACGCCGAGGAATGCCGCCAAACGCGACTCGAACTCGGCCAGCATCGGGCCGTCGTTCGTCAGCCAGTTGTGGTCGAGGATAGCGTCGAGGCGTCGAAAGAGCGCCGCGCGATCGCCGCTGTTCGGGCGACCGACGTGCAGTGGCTTCGCCGCTGACGTGCCCGGCGCGGAGTGCGAATCGGCGCGACGCTGAACGTTCATCAGAACAGGGTGGTGTGAAGTGCTGATCGCTGCAGAATGTAGGGCGGTGCGTGTTCACCAGCTGGACAAGCCCGTAGATTGCTGCCCGATGAACGCACTCCATCGACGATCATTGGCGGTGTCCGCGGCTGTCGTGCTCGGAATCGTCCTGACCGCAGTAGCATATCGCCCCGGCGTGATGTCTGGCGACTCGCTCTTTCTTTACGGTCAGGCGCTCAGAGAAGAGGTCAGCTCCGGCAAGCCGCCGCTCACGGCCTTCATCTGGATGTGGATTCTGAAGCTGTGGCCAAGCCCCACGGCGCTCCTGATGGTGCAGGCAGGACTCTTCTGGGCCGGTTTGGGCGCGATCGTCCACTTCTCCAAGCTTCGCACGTCATGTGCGGCGCTCGCCGTCCTCGGCATCGGCCTGTGGCCCGCAGTCTTCGCCCTGATCGGCACGCTCTGGCTCGATGTCTGGCTGGCCGCGTGGTTTCTGCTCTTCGTGGGGATGGCGCTCACGGCGATGGCGCGGCGATCGACCGCGCTCCTGATGCTCTCGTTTATCCCGCTGTGGAGCGGGCTCTCGACTCGTCTGAATGCACTGCCGGCAGTAATGCCACTCGCGATATGGATCGTGGCGCTCTTTGACCTGCGTTTCAACGTGGGACGAAGGACGCGATCATTGTTGGCCGTTAGCGCCGGCCTCATGGTCGTACTGGTGGGCACTTCGCTGGTGTTCGCCCGCGCAGTCACGCCGAATCAACTCGACGCGACCGGACGACCGCTCCAGATGGCCCTCTATCACGATCTCGCAGGCATCTCTGTGCGAAGCGGCGTGCTCGTTATGCCGAGCCACGTCTACGACTCGATCCCGAATCTCACGCTGGCCGATGTGACGGAAGCGTACGACCCAGCCGACGCGAATCGATTGATCTATGACCCGCGGTGGTCGTCATGGGCGTTCTATACATCCGATGTCGGTAAGCGACGGGAGCTGAGAGCCCTTTGGGCACGCACGGTGACGGCGAACCCGCTCCGTTACGTGCAGGTGCGCCTTGAGGTCATGGCGACCATCCTGCAGCTGCAAGGCGTCTTCTACCCTTTTCATGTTGGAATCGACAAGAACGAGCTGGGACTCGAGTTTCCGCCGCGCGCCAGCTATGAGCGAATGACGGGCGTCTTCACGGCGCTGGCTCCGTTTCTGTTTCGCGGTTGGATCTACGCCGGTGTGGCACTCGCAGTGGTGATCGTTGGAGCGCGCCGTCGTCGATGGACCGCCGTCGCGGTGAGCGCCAGTGGTTTGTGCTATGTGCTTCCGTATTTCGTCGTGACCACCGGATCCGACTATCGCTATGTGTTGTGGATGGTGGTAGCAACGCTGATCAGTCTCCTGCTGTTCATCGGAGAGCCGATCGCCTGGCGAGTGCCTGCGTCAGCCCGTGCGCGCGACGCTACACCAGAAATCGCCCTTTGAGTTGCTCATACAGGCATGCTGCCGGTTGAGCCTCGTCGGGATCGATCCCGTGGTGCACCCACATCTGGTGCCAGAGGTGCACAGCGTAGGCGTCGGCGGTCAGCGGGATGCGAATGTCCGGATCGACGAAATCCCGGCAGGAAAACCACGGGACCGGCGAGAACGCGGTGTGCGGGCGTACATGCAGCTGCAATCCCAGTGTCTCCACACCGCGTTGCAACAGTCGCGGTCCGACTTGCCCCCACTGCAGGTGCTGCGGATCGACGTGTTGACACTCCTCCCACGCCCACGAGGCTAGCGCGCCACCCACGGGCTGTCGGATGACCGCTGACGACACGATCAGGCCTTCTGCGTCTGGTCCGATCACTTCGGCGCCGAGCACGACATCATTGGAAAAGTCGAAGCGGCGAAGACAGACGACATCGGCATCCACCCACCATCCGCCACGCTCGGCGAGCAGCTTGTA
>JBEBIR010000490.1:0-3391 GCA_040080315.1 Gemmatimonas sp. | reverse complement strand
ATGTCCTCGTCACTCATCGATGGGAGCGGGAGTTGCTCAGCGGCCGTGACCTGTCGTATCCTTTCACACAGCGCCGCGGAAACCGCGCAGCGCGGAGGCCGATCATGCACCGGTTCGATGGAATGATCCAGCAACTTGGCGAGCTTTGGACGAATCGTGCGGGCGGCGTACTCGCTCTTGAGAAACGCGCCGCTGGGTACCGTGCACACGCTGTCAACCGCCAACACACGACAGGGGACGCGCTCGGCAAATCGCGCCGAACGCTCGCGCACACCGGCGGTGGGAAAGAGATCGGTGAACACCACGTAGGCGAGTGCGGCCAGCCGATCAACGACACGTCGATCGTCATCGCGCCGGCGACGCAACACGAACTGGTGTTGCAGACCCAACTCGCGTGCTCGTCGTGACGTATCGCGCGCGCCTTGCAGGATGAACGTGTGATGTCGGTCGGCCGCGTACGGATAGGTGGGATCGAGGCCCTGATGAATCACCAACGGCAGATTGACCCGATCGGCGGTGCGAATGGCCGCACGCAACGCCCAGTTCTCATCAAGCCGATGCGTGGTTTGCATCCAGTACAGCACGAAGGCACCCTCTGGTTGATAGCGCTTGCCGTTCAGGTCTACCGTGCGCGCCACCAACTGGTCGCGCACGTAGTCGCTGTCCAGGCGATGGGCCGTGCTGTGCACTGAATTGTGAGTAGGCGAGCTCATGCTTCCGTTTGGAGCCTCAGGGTCGGTTCTGGAGAATCCGGCGCGGAGCCGAAATCGGTCAGATGGTCCGGTTCGCCTTGACAGGGCGGGGTGTTCGGCTAAGTTAACGGAGTGTTCCGAAGGGCCCCGCGCCACCGGTGCGGGGTTTTTTCGTCAGACTCGGCTGACCAGCCGTTCGACACGCGGGGCTGTAGCTCAGCTGGGAGAGCGCTGCATTCGCATTGCAGAGGTCAGGGGTTCGAGCCCCCTCAGCTCCATAGATTGATACCGGGTTGTGTGACGGTCGAGACGAATTTGTGACCCCCGGGAACCTAATTCGTAGTATGTTGTAGAAGGCATGAGCCCGCCGCTGTTCGGTAGGACGGAGAGTTCCAATGACAGCGCGCGTGGCACCTTATCAAAGACCCCCGAGGGCATAGCCCAGCGGGGGTTTTTCATGACTCAGAACTAAGTACTCAGTACTTAGTACTGAGTACGTCCGCTCTTAGGGCGGCAAATGCCTCGGCCAGGAAGCGATTCTCTTCCTCTTCGACCTTGCCGGCGAAGTCGCTCATCGCGGTGAAGCCCAGATTGCCGAGGAAACGCATGATGGCGCTTTCGCGAACGGCGAGCACTACGGAGCGGGCGAGCACCGTTTGTCCGTTGGTGCCGCGTATGAAGCCGATGCGAAATTGCACGCCCGCTCCCTCGAAGGGGCGACGCAGCGGGGTGTGCAGCAACTGCTCGGCTAGCGGGGGCAGATCCCATTCCGGTTCCTGGGTAAAGCGCATGTCCCAGGCGCGCTCGGTGGGCGTGCTGCGGTGCGCGAACGTGCCCACGAGGTTCGACACGCCGACTCTGAAGAACGAGATCTTGGCTGATCCATCCACACGCAGCAGGAGCGTGTCCGGCATGCGTCGCGCCGTGCCTGCCAACGGTTGCAGTTCACCGCCGCGCGAGCGAAAGCGAAGTACGAGGCGATGCTGCTGGGAGTGCGCGTCGAACCACTCGGCGCCACTGCGATCGGTCAGTCGGAACCGATAGCGCGCTGGCGCCAGGTATTTGCGCACGTACTTGGCCAGCTCGGGAAATGCATCGCGCAGGCGTTCGTCCGACGTCAGAATGTGCAACGTGACCAGCGCCGACCCATCGGTCTGCGGCACGGAATGCAGCGAGTCAATGGAGAACATCCGGCCCAACGCGGCGGCAGTGCGGGGAAGGGCGCCGCGGTAGTCGGCGCGAACCACGGCCGCGGGTCGCTCGGCAGATGCAAACAGCGCACGCAGGATGTTCGGCGCGCGCTCCGGCGGCATCGGTCCGATCGCGTTCTCGACCGAGGTTGTCCACTGCCAATCGCCGTCGCCACTCAGCTGGTTGAGACCGATGACATGCCGTGAGTCGCCGGTGCGCGACGGGACAGCGCTGGCCGCGTGCGCCGAGAATGTGTACTGGCCATTGAGGAGCGTGCCGACGACTTCCAGATCACGCACCGCGCCGTTCGGCCCCGAGCGCAGCGCCGTCCAGAGCGCGGTGTCACGAGATAGCTTCGACGGCGAGAGCGCGAAGCGGGCAATGCGCATTCGTGCATTCTGGAACTTCGGCGTCCGCACCACCTGCGTAAATCGCTGCTCAATCGCCAGCGCAAAGGCCTCGCCGTTGGCGCGCGCCGCCGCGACATCGGGACCGTACGCGAGAACGGCCGCCCGACAGCCCGTACCGCACAGCAGCAGGCTGGCGGCGACAAGCAGACGCGATCGGGAGGGCGCAAAAAACATGGAAGAAGAATGGCCTTGGGTTAGCTTTCGTGGCATCTCCCTCCATACACCCTCGTGTCCAATTCCATTCCTGCCGATTCCGGCGACGCCGCACACGCGTCGCGACGTGACTTCAT
The DNA here is from genome assembly GCA_040080315.1 of Gemmatimonas sp. Lineage (GTDB taxonomy): Bacteria > Gemmatimonadota > Gemmatimonadetes > Gemmatimonadales > Gemmatimonadaceae > Gemmatimonas. Next base: position 808 of record JBEBIR010000490.1, on the reverse strand, counting down.
TCGTGAACTGGTGGCCGAAGACGTGGCGACGGGTCGCTTCGGTCGTGCGCCCACCACGCGCTTCCCGCCTGAGCCCAACGGCTTTCTGCACATGGGGCACGCCAAGTCCATCTGCCTGAACTTCGGCATCGCGAAGGAGTTTGGCGGCACGTGCAATTTGCGCTTCGACGATACGAACCCGTTCACGGAAGACGTCAAGTACGTGGACTCGATCAAGCGCGATGTGCAGTGGCTCGGATTTCAGTGGGACAACGAGTACTACGCGAGCGACTATTTCGAGAAGCTGTACGACATTGCCGAGTCGCTGGTGATGAAGGGCAGGGCGTATGTCGACTCGCAAAACGAGGAGCAGATTCGCGAAGGCCGCGGCACGGTGACGACGCCGGGCACGCCGAGTCCCGATCGGTCACGCAGTGTGGCGGAGAATCTGGATCTGCTGCGGCGCATGCGTGCCGGTGAGTTCCCTGACGGTGCGCATGTGCTGCGGGCGAAGATCGACATGGCGCACCAGAACATGATCATGCGCGATCCGCTGCTGCTGCGCATTCGTCATGCGCATCACTATCGACGCGGCAGTGACTGGTGCATCTACCCGCTGTACGACTTCGCGCACGGATTGAGCGATGCGATCGAGGGGATCACGCGCTCGTTGTGCACGCTGGAGTTCAAGGACAATCGCGAGATCTACGACTGGCTGGTCAGTGAAGCCGGCTTCGAGCATCCGCCTCGGCAGATGGAGTTCGCGCGTCTCGAGTTGGACTACACGCTGCTCAGCAAGCGCAAACTGCTGCGTCTGGTGAACGAGGGG
>JBEBIR010000489.1:0-3396 GCA_040080315.1 Gemmatimonas sp. | reverse complement strand
GGACATGGGGTCGGTCCTGCATGGTTCCGCCGTCCACATCTGATTACGGCGACATCCCCGCGTCACTTTGGACATTCCGCTGTCGGTCGCCGCGCACGGCAGCGACCTCTACGGTATCTTGGATGTTCGCACTCGGTGAATTTGGTGCGCCAGCAGGCATTGCAGTCGACGAGGGGCCGCAGCATAGTCTGGGGGAACAGCCCCAATTCGTACCGGAGACCATGCCGAAGCTGTCCGAGGAGACGATGCCGGGAGACTTCGATCTGGATTACACGGCCCGCATCGTTCGATCACGGGCTTGGGCGGTGGTCACCGAGGAAGACGTGCGGAACCACGTGAGTCGCATGCGCGAACTGTTCGCCGATGGAACGCTCGACGGCGAATGGGCGCAGATCGCGGATTTCAGCGCGGTGACGAGTATGACGGAATTGTCCACCGCTGGCGTGCGTCGACTCGCCAGAGACAATCCATGGCCTGCAACCGCCGTGCGCGCGTTTGTCATGCCTTCACCCGAGGTGTTTGGATTGGGGCGGATGTATCAGAGCATGGTGGGCGAGGCGTCCGACACTATCGGCATCGTGAAGACGGCCGCGTCGGCGGAAGAATGGGTTGCGCGGCATCGGCGTGATCGCATCGCGGACGTCGAGCGAGTCACACACGATGACCACTCCTAGTCCCTTCATGCGCCCGCCGCGGATGATACGGATGCGGTATGTGCTCCTGCTGCTCGCTGTTGCTGGTTGCTTCGAAGAGTATGCAACCGTTGGCTCGACCGTGAACGGACCCTACACCCTTCACACCGTCAATGGGTCAGCACTCCCGTTCACACTCCAAGGCGCTGGCACGGGCACGGTCGAAATTGTTTCCGGCGTCATTACGCTCTACGCGGGCGGAACCTACCTCGAGGTCGGACGCACCCGCTCCAGCGTGAATGGACAAGTGACGAGCGACAGCAGTTCCACCACCGGCAGTTATGGCCTCCTCGGCAACTCGGTCACGTTGCGCGCCAATCCTCCCGGCATCTCGCACATCGCCACTATCTCTGGCAACACCATGTCCATCGTTGAAGACGGAGTGACCTGGGCCTATCGCAAGAACTGAGTACTCAGTACTCAGTACTCAGTACTCAGTATTCAGTCTCGGGTCACCAGGCGAATCACGCCATCACCCTTGTTCAACAGAAGAATCTGCCCGTTCGGACCGGATGCGATCCGCAGGTCAGCGCGCGTAGCGGGGTTCTTCCCCTGCGTCGCATTCTTGTCGCGGATGAGCTGAAGCAGCGTCTTCGATACGCCACCGTCATTGATGAGAATCCGGCGAATCGCGTCCTGCCCACCATTCGGAAGTCTGTCGGCGCTCACCTGCAGCAACTCGCCGGAAGGCAGATCACTCCACAACACGAGATTCGTGAGCTGCGGAATGAGCGTGTCACGATAAATCAGCAGCCCGGTCGCGGCGGAGTTGGGCAACAGCAGCGAGTCACGCTGCGCGTACTCCGCGATTGGGTACGTCATCTTCGGATCGCTGCGCGGGTTCTCGAGTGAGACACCCTGGGCACCGAATCGAAAGCTGCCCTCCCACGTATTCCAGCCGAGATTGGCGCCCACACTCAGCGTATCCAACTCCTCAACAGTATTCTGACCGATATCGGTCAGGAACATTCGGCCGTTCTTCCGATCCCACGCGAAGTGCTGCGGATTGCGGAGGCCGTAGGCAAAGATCTCGCCCAGCGTCGCGGGATTGCCATCATTGACGAATGGGTTGGACGCCGGCACGCCGTACTTGCCGTTCGCGCTATTCCGGCCCATGGGATCAATGCGAAAAAGCTTGCCGAAGCCCGACGCAAGATTCTGTGAGTGACCGTTTGGATCGCCGCCGCTTCCGCCGTCTCCGATACCCACGTACAGCAATCCGAAATCCGCCGTACCCGATCGCGCCAACGGGTTGAAGCCAATCATGCCGCCGTTGTGATTGGCATACGGCTGCTTGAATCGCATCAATTCGCGCGGCGCGCCACCGTCATAGGTGGCAGCGCCCGGCGTCCTCGCGGTCCACTCGTGGAGGACCGTATGATGCGTATGGCCGCCACCGCTGGGAGTGAAGTCGGGTGCGGGTGTGGTGTCGCGCACGTCGCTCCACGTATAGAACTTTCCAAAGCCCGGCGTGTTGCGTTGCGCGTATTGCGGATGAAACGCGACGCCCTGAACACCGCGTTCCCTTCCCTGCGAATGCACACCGACTTTCCACGTCGAGTCGCTGACGTCAACAAACAGCGTTACCGTTCGTCCATCGTAACTCACGGAGTAGATCGGTCCGCGTTGATCGTTCACGAAGAGACGACGCGTACCGGGTTCATCAAGCAAACGCATCATGCGGGCCGCAACGCCGGCGATGTCGGGAAGGGTGGCAAACTCCGAGACGCCGACGCGTATGACCCCGTCGCTCACCGGCAGCGGTGTCGGAAACGGATCCTGCGGCGTCTGCGCAGGCGCCGCCACGGCGCTCGTGGCCAATCCCAGTAGCGCAAGCACGGTCGCACGGCGATACATAGTCGACTCCTTCAGGGAATACCTTCGGGATGATACGCTCAAGGCTCGCTCACAAAATAGCGCGATGACCGTTCTCAGCGCGCCCACGGCAATGCTCTTCTCGTACGGCACCCTGCAACTGGAGGCCGTACAACTGGCCACCTTCGGCCGACGCCTGACAGGCACGAGTGACGCGCTGAGCGGATTCGCGCTGACGGAGCTGCCGATCGATGACCCCGCGGTGGTCGCCATGAGCGGCAGGGCGGTTCACACCATGGCCACGTTCACCGGACGCACATCCGACGTAATCTCGGGCGTGGTATTCGTGGTGACATCGGAAGAACTGCAGCAGGCGGACACGTACGAGGTGGCGGCGGTGACTCGAGTGCGGGTGGCCTTGCAATCGGGCATTGAGGCGTGGGCGTATGTCGATGCACGAACACGCCCCCCAGGCGAATGAGGCGCGACGACTCCACCACGCAACCTCCTTGCTCACTGGCCACACCAACCGCATCCTATTCGGTCCAGACCATCAGGTCGGGCGTTCCCTCTCCCCCTGCTCCCATGCAGAATCTGGAACCGAAGGGCACTCGCTGCGTGGCGACCGAATGATCATTGATCCCTTCGCGTTCATGCGAGAGCACATCGAGAAACTCTCCCCCATGACCGACAGTGACTTTGCCCGCCTGCAAATGCACTTTCAGCCTCGCACGCTCAAGCGTGGCGAGCACCTGTATCGTCAGGGTGTGCCGTGCAATACGGTTGGATTCATTCTGAGCGGATGTGTGCGGAGCTATCACATGCGCGAGGATGGCAGCGAGCACATTCTGTACTTTGCGCGCGAAGAATGGTGGGTGGCCGACCTCCA
>JBEBIR010000488.1:0-3400 GCA_040080315.1 Gemmatimonas sp. | reverse complement strand
CTGCTGACGCTCATCCCTTTGACGGCATCGCGTTCGGTCCCGAGTCGACCGCCAGCGAGCGTCAGCTTTGCCGCGTTCGTTGACGAGTATCTGCTTGACTTTGCCCGGAGGCACCCGTCGATTGCCGCGGGCAACGGCATCCACGACTTCGATGGCGTACTCGAAGATTTTTCCGCCGGTGCGATTCAGCGTGAAGTCACGGCGCTGAAGCGTCAGCGGACGCAATTGCGCGCGTTCTCGGCGGCGCAGCTGACGATGGACGAGCGCGTCGACCAGACGATCCTCGATGGCGTGATTGACGGGTGGCTGCTTGAGCAGGAGACCCTGCAGAACTGGCGAAGAAATCCGATGCTCTACGCGTCGGCGGTGTCGGATGGCGTACACAACTTGATGACGATGCAGTACGCGTCTGGGCCGGTGCGGATGCGACGGATCATCACGAAGCTGGCGGGCGTGCCGCAACTGCTGGCGGCAGCGCGCACCAATATCACGAATCCGCCAAAGGTTTTTGCCGAGCGCGGTGCGGTGATGATGAAGGGGGCGTCTGGCATGCTTGCCAACGACGTCGCGTTGGCCTTTGCGTCGCAGCGGGGCACACCACTGATGGACTCCTTGCAGCGAGCCGTGATCGCTGCGCGTCCGCACATCGATGCCTTTGTGCGCTGGCTTGAGCGCGACGTGATTCCCACGGCCAGTGGCGACTATGCCATTGGTGGCGCCGCTGTCTCTCGGCGCTATCGCGCCGAGGAGCTCATCAATCTTCCGCTGGACACGCTGGTGCGTATTGGAGAGCGCGAGTTGGCCAATGGGCAGGCTGAGTTTCGCGCGGCCGCAGCGCGCCTGAGCCCCGGGCGGGATGCGCAAGTGGTATGGCAGGAGGTGCGGCGCAACCATCCCGGGCGCGGCGCGGTCATTGCCGCTGCGCAGGCGATTGTCGACTCGCTCACCACGTTCGTGCGCGCCAAGGGTCTGGTCACCGTGCCCTCCGGTGAACGGGTCAGCGTTGCCGCGGCGCAGCCGTTTGATCTGGGATTCGCGTCTATGCACGCGTCGCCACCGTTGGAGCGCCTACCCGTCCAGAGCTTCTATTACATCACGGATGCGAGTGCTGAGCAGTCGGTCGCGCAGCAACAGGCCTGGTTGGAACGCTTCAACTACGCGTCGCTCACGAATACGTCGGCTCACGAAGCAATGCCCGGGCACTGGTTGCACTCACAGTACATGCGAAAGACTCCGGGAAAAGTCCGGCGCATCTGGATCGGTCTCAATCCGTTTCCGCAACCATCATCAGGGCAAGACGGCTGGGCGCACTACGCCGAACAGCTGGTGGTTGAGCAAGGCTACGCCAATGGCGATCCACGCTATCAGTTGGCCCAGGTGAGCGACGCGTTGACGCGCATTTGCCGACTGCTGTCAGGCATCAAGGTGCATCGCCGGGAGTGGACGTTGGATCAGGCGCAGGCGTGTTTTGAGCGCCAGGCATACGTGGCCGAACCGGCTGCCCGGCGTGAGGCGGAGCGCGCGACGTACGATCCCACCTACGGCGGCTACTTCCTGGGCAAGCGAGGACTCTTGACGCTGCGCCGCGACGTGCAAGTCGCCATGGGTGCCGCCTTCAACCTGCGCGCGTTCCACGAGCGCATTCTCACCAATGGTATCGCGCCCATCTGGGCGCATCGACAGCTGTTGCTGCCTGGCAACAGGGCTCCCGTCATTCAATAGGATTGGCTCGCGATGCGTCGTCTGGACAAAGTCCGTGTGGGTGTGCTGGGCGCGGGGGCGTGGGCTCGATTCGCCCACCTGCCGGGATACCTGCGAGACCCGCGCTGCGAATTGGTGGCCATCGCCGACCCGCTGGTCGACCGGGCACGCGAGTTTGCCGCAGAGTTCGGCATTCCTCACGTGTACGAGTCGCACGAAGCGCTGATTGCCCGCGACGACATTCAATTGGTTGATGTGTGCACGCCCAGCGCGACCCACTTCACGCTGGCGATGGCGGCCCTGGAAGCCGGCAAGCACGTGTTGTGTGAAAAGCCGGTCGCCTACGATTTCGCGGAAACCCGACGCGCAGCGGCACTGGCTCACGCGAAGGGACTCAAGACCAAGCTCGGCTTCACGTTTCGCTACAGCCCGGCGATGCAGTACATGAAGGAACTCATTGACGAGGGGTTCGTGGGGACGCCCTTCATCTTCAACGGCTATGAACAGAACTCGCAGTGGCTGGACCCGCAGAATCCGTTGCGTCAGGTGAATCATGAAGCGGATCCGTCGGTGATTCAGGTGTCGTCGCTGGAGGGCTATGGCGCGCCCATCATGGATCTGGGGCATCTGTTCATGGGCAGTCGCTTCGCGGCCGTGGTGGGAACGATGAAAAACTTCATCCCCGAGCGCATGGTGCGCGCGACGGGCACGATGATGCGCATGAATATCGATGATGGCGACATATTTATCGGTGAGTTTGCCAGCGGTGCGATCGGTTCGATCCAAACCAGCTTCGTCACGGTGGGGAACTACCCGGGACTGGAAGCGCGAGTTTATGGCAGCAAGGGTGCGCTGATTTGTCGTTTGGTGGAAGAGAACGGCGTGTGCGAGTCGCTCAAGGCGGCCACCGGCGACCAAGTCGAGTTTCGGGAACTGGACGTTCCTGCCCGGTTCTATCCGCCGGGTGGTTCGAAGACGGAATCGTGGCGGTCGCTGTTCTACGCGAATCTCGTGCACTCGTTTATCTCGGAGATCCTGAGCGACGGACCGGAGAATGAGGGCAACTTCGAAGATGGCGCGCATGTGCAGGAACTGATCAACGCGGTAGAGCAGTCCTTCCGGCAGCGTCGGTGGATATCGATTCCGCTGGCCGAGGGTCGGGTCACCTGAGCGCCGCGCCTGAGCGTTCCGCGTTGGATGCGTTTTTCGCCCAGTACTACGCGCGCAATCCGGTCACGGCCACGTTCACGGGCGTGCATACGCACGATCATCGGCTGCCGGACTGGTCGCGCGGCGGGCGTGACGTAGAACTGGCCGAGATGCGGGAGTTGCATGCGCGACTGCTGGTCGAGCATCCGCTGCCGACTGGCGGCTTCGCCGCGCTGCGGCACGACGCGGTGGCGCTGGACGCCGAGTTGGCGCGCGCCAACCTGGACGTTCGCATCGCGGAAGCGCGGTCTGGTCATTTCCTCGATCGGAATCCCGCCCTATGGACTGGCGAGGCCATCTTCGGGTGTGTATCGCTGATGATTCGCGATTTTGCGCCGGTCGCTGAACGGATGTCGGCCCTGCGCGCGCGATTGGCCGCCATTCCGGCGTTTCTTTTCGAGATGCGCTCCGCGCTCTCCGGTCCCGTGCCGACGTTTTGGCGAATGCGTGCCGAACGCGAATGTGTGGCGGCACAGCAACTGTTTGGCCA
>JBEBIR010000487.1:0-3403 GCA_040080315.1 Gemmatimonas sp. | reverse complement strand
GGATTCAGCCAGTCGTATCGTCCGATGATCCTGAAGGATGTGCTTCCAGAGGCCGTGACCGAGCGCACGGATGCCAACCTGCGAGACGCGCGGGGGTGGACGATAGAGTCCGGCGTGCGCGGCACCACGCTGGGCGGCATAGGCTACGATCTCGGCGGGTTCGTCATGCGGTACGCGAATCGCTTCGGGTTGCTCACGGTGACCGATGCGGGCGGGACGCCGTACACGTACAAGACGAACGTGGGCACCACGCGGACGATGGGCCTCGAAGGGCGGCTCTCCGCACCGCTCGGTGTCACCAGTGGCACCTCGTTTCGCGCGTTCAGCGCCCTCGCGTTGACGGACGCGCGGTACGTCAAGGGATCGGTGATTAGCGTGGGGCAGAACCTCGACGTCAGTGGCAATGCCGTCGAGACGGCACCCCGCGTGATTGCCCGCGGCGGGATCAACGCGCGGCGGTCGTCGGCCGATGCGTCGCTGCAACTCAGCTACGTCAGTCGCACGTTCGCCGATGCCCTCAATACGATCACGTCCAGCACGACGGGCGCGGTGGGTGCCGTGCCGGCGTATGCACTCGTTGACGCGAGCGCGAGTTGGTCTATGACGCCGCGCGTGCGGCTGGTCGTCGGCGTCAACAATGTGTTGGACCGCCAGCACTTCACCAAGCGGCCGCAATTCTACCCTGGGCCGGGCGTGTGGCCAAGTGATGGGCGCACGTTTCAGATATCGCTGCGGGTGTTGCCGAACGGCGCCTATTGAAGCATTGACTAAGTCCATAGACTAAGCTAACTTGACGCATGGATGATCCTGTCAACGTCCACTATGCCAAGACGCACCTCTCGGCCTTGCTGCGCCAGGTGCGAGAGGGCGCGGTCATTACCATCGCGCACGCCGGTACGCCCGTGGCCCGACTCGTGCCAATCGCGCAATCCCAGCCGCGGGTACCGGGAGGATATGCATTCGGCGTTGGCAAAGCGTTTTTTGAACCACTTGCCGACACCGAACTTGACGCGTGGGAAGGGTGAATCTCCTGCTCGATTCCCATGCGCTGCTGTGGTGGCTTGACGATGACAAGCGGCTCTCGCGACGCGCACGCAGCGCGATCGCCAATGCCGACAACACGGTATTCGTCAGCGCCGCGAGCGTGTGGGAGATCGCCATCAAGACGGCGCTTGGTAAGCTCGCAGATCCGGACGGCGCCGTTCCGCGACTTCCCGCAATCCTGTTGGAACGAGGCATGATGGCACTGCCGATCTCGCCAACGCACGCCGTGGAAGCCGCCCGCTTGCCACCGATTCATCGCGATCCGTTTGATCGCATGCTGGTGGCGCAAAGCCGATTGGACGGCCTCGCGATCGTCACCAACGATCCGCTCATCAAGCGCTACGCGGTGAAGACGGTCTGGTAGCCGTGAATCCTCGCTGTTTGAGCACGCGCGCCACCGCCTCGCTGGCCATGCTCTCCGGCGCCTCGTTCCACTGGTTGAACGACTCGGCGCGCGTGGAGCCGGCGTCCAACAGCAGCTCAGCGATCGCCACGTAGTCGGCCTCGGTGCCCTTGCTGCAATTCGTGGAACCGTGCGCGGTCCAGGCGATCGGCGAGCTCCCGTATTCGCTATCGCGCACGTTGACGGGCGCACCAAGTTCCAGCAGCAGACGCACCATGCGCACGCGGCCGTTCCACGCCGCCCAATGCAGGGGGGTTCCGCCCCATTCGCTCTCGTCGCTGAGTGTCCAGTCCAGTGAGTGCATGAGACGCACCGCCGCCTCGTTGCCTGCTTCGACGGCAGCGTTGAGCAGCTGACGGTCTTCCGGTGTGAGGGTTGAGATGATGCCCGGGTGTGCGGCCGCGATATCTCTCGCCTCCGTCTCCCGCGCACCGGCACACGCCGCCATCAGTCGGTCAACGGGCGAGATCATGTCCGTGCGTGCACCACGCTGGGCCAGAAACGCGGCGACCGCGGTATTGCCGTTGCGCAGAGCGAGCGAATACGCCGTGTGTCCGTCGCTGCGCGCCGCATCCACGTGCGCACCATGCTCCACAAGCATCTGTGCAACGTCCACGCCGCGCCCGTACGCAGCGATGCGATGCAACGGCAGCTCGGAGAGGCTCGGTGTCCCGTCGGCTCCACGCTTGGGCGCACTCGGCACGTTGGGATCGGCGCCATGCTCGAGCAGCCACTGCATGCCCAGCGTCGCGGTGACCGTCTGCGGATTGCCGTCCTTGTACGCGGCCAGAAAATACAGCGGTGTGTTGCCCCAATGTGCGTGGGCTGCGCTGATCTCGGCACCATGCGACAGAAGCAGCGCCAGACACTCCCGATGATTCTGTTCGGCAGCGTGATAAACACTCTCGCCATCGTTGGGAGCCGCGCCCCGTTCCAGGAGCAGGCGCGCCACCTCCACATTGTCGGACGTGCACGCGAAGTAGAGCACGGCAATGCGCGCTTTCGGATCATCGCCGAGCTGCCTGAACGCATTGGCGCTGGCCCCGGCGTCGAGCAGTAGTTGCACGGTCCGCACCCGTTGCGCCGCGCCGACGCCGAGAAGCGACTGCAGGCCGGCGTGTGCCGCGTAAATGATCGGCTCCGTGCCGTCGGGCAGGGACGGCAGCGTTGCCAGACGCGCATCGGTGGCAAGCCATGACGCGACCGCGTCGGCGTCACCGATCGCACTGGCCGTGTGGATGCTGTGTTGCGCGATCGCGGGATGCGCCTCCAGCATCGTCTTGGCCGATTCCGCGTTGCTGTCGCGAACGGCCCGCAGAAACGTCGCGGCGTGCGCGTGAATAGGGTCGACTTTCTTCATGGGCGCACCGGAATATTATCCTCCGGTGTTCCTGGCGGCGAGTAGGCGGCAGCGTTGACGCCGACGTCGACCGACCGCACGTTGGGCCACCGCATCCCCTCAACCTCAGCGTACTGGCAACAGCACAACCTCTCGCCGGTGCCGTTCGTATCGGTCGTGGTGCCCGTCTTCAACGACGGCGCGCGATTGGCGCTCTGCCTGGCTGCGCTCGAACGGCAGACGTACCGATCGGACGCCTACGAGGTGGTTGTCGTGGACAACGGGTCCCAGCCTCCGGTCACCAACGTCGAGGGTGTCTTCGCGCACGCTCGACTGCTGCATGAGCCGCGATCAGGGGTGAGTCAAGCGCGCGTCACGGAATGGCACATGCGAGCGGCGCGCTGCTGGGTTTCACCGATTCTGACTGTCTTCCGGATCCCGATTGGATCGCCAAGGGCGTCGCGTGTCTGCTTCAGACGCCCAACTGCGGCCTCGTGGGAGGGCGGATCGAGATGTTCGCCGATGAACCGGGGCCGCCTACGGTTGCCACCGCGCTGAGCGTGGCGAGCCACCTTCAGCAGGCGCGATTTCTGCAGGGCGGCTGGGCCGTCTGCGCC
>JBEBIR010000486.1:0-3421 GCA_040080315.1 Gemmatimonas sp. | reverse complement strand
AGGACGCCCGGACTTCCTTTCCTTGTAGAGAAAATTGAACCGCACGACACCAAGCCCCGCGTCGCGCATGGTCTTGGCCGTCGTCAGCATGCCGCGATCGGACATGTGCCCGCCGGCACCATGTGCGCAGACGAAAACGGCGGCTTCTTCCGACGCCGTTGTCGGCTCGTAGACCGCGCTCACGTGGTCCGCACCAACGGAAACGCTCCATTCGAGAATACTCATGGCGGTGTGTGCGGTGTCAGAGACATTTCGTCCAGAAAGCGGTGGCCACCGGTGGGTTTGCCGCCGCGCGATGCGATTGTGGTCAGCACCAAGCGATCAATCGTGCGTGTCATCCCCACGTACAGCAAGCGCCGACCCTCCTCCACCTCGTGCGCCGTCGGCCCCTTGGTGGGCGAACCGCCGGGAAGTTGTGTGTCTTCCACTCCAACGATATACACGCGAGAGAATTCCAGTCCCTTCGTGGAATGCAACGTCAACAGATTGGCTCGGTCGCGCTCCTGATCCACTCCCTGCCATCTGGATAGCACGGCGCGCTCCAGAAACACGCTGAGTTGTTCCTCGAACGAACCCGCCGGCAACTCGTCGATCAAGCGGCGAAGGCGCAGCATGGCCTGCGGATAGCGGTCGTCCGCGGTTTTCTCGGTGCGAATCCGCTCCATCAGCGCCACACCGCCCAACTCCTCGATGACCTGCGCCACGCTCGGAAGCGTGTCGTTCGTGCCACGCTCACTTTCGTACCAGTCGATCGCGCCGCTGTAGCGACCGAGCGCAAAGACGCGTGTCAGCTTGAGAAATAGCAGTCCTTCCCGTGTAAGTGTGTCGGGCTGCGACACACTGCAGAGCGCGAGCGCGACTCCGAGATGACCGAGCTGTTCCGACAGCGCCGTCTTGCGCGCGCGTTCCTGCTTGAGTCGGCCAAGGGCGAGCGTCACCTCCGCAAGGGTCAACGTATCGTCAAGCGCCCGATGCGAGCGCCCAGGCGAAATGCCGAAGTGACGCGCAAGATCGACCAGCTTCCGGCTCGTCGGAAAGAGGTCACGCGCAAGCGGCAGGGTATCGAAGGTGGTCAGGTCGAATTTCTGGCCGCACGCTTCGGCCATTCGACTCAAGATGGGAAAGTCGAAATCGTATCCATTGTGCGCGACCACCACGTCGGTCCCCACAAATGCGCGAAACTCCGGCCACACGGCTTCGAAATACGGCGCACTCACCAACTCGGCCTCGTCGATTCCGTGTGCCTTGGCTGCACCTGGAGCAATAGCCACCCTCGGCTTCACGAGTGTGGAGAACCGGTCCACGATCGCCCCATCGCGCACCCGCACGGCCGCGATCTCGACGATCTCCGCCGAACGAATGTTGTTGTCCGTGGTCTCGAGATCCACCGCGGTGAAATTGGTGAAGGCGGCAGCCGAGCCGCCCATCTCCAGCAGCTGCGCCGCCTTGAACACGCCGAGTGGCAGGTCGAGCTCGGTGATATCCGCAGAGGTGAGGCGCTCAGCGCGCGCGTCCGTCGGTTCATCGTCGCGCGCCACCGTGATGCCGAGTGCCGTCAGCATGCCCGCGATCGGTATCTCGGCGCCACCCATCGGGGCAATCCAGAGCGTCGCGCGACTCGAGCGCAGTCGACGGAGCCGGTCGGTAAGCGCGACTACCTCACCGAGACTCGCGGGGTCGGTGATCTCGTCATGATGATCGTCCAGAATCGAGCGCGTCGCACCCACTTTGCGCGACAGCAGATCCTGCACGAGCGTCGTGAGAGAACGCTGCTGTCGGCCGACGGCCTCAAGGTTGCGGGCGTCGGCGAGTGCGCGGCGAATCTGTCGGGCGCTCTCATCGGCCCTCGGAAGCTGAGCGGCCATACGCGCAAGCTGCTTGAACAGCGTGTGATTGTGCTCTTCGGCCTTGGCGAGTGCCTCATCAAACAACGGCCGCAACAACACCGCGCGAAAAAACGCATTGCGATAGAGCTCGTCGTTCGGCGCGGCGATCACATGCGCGGCGGCAATCACGTACCCGACCACCGGGTCCTCGGCGAGCGCGCGACCGTGCGCCAGTCGGCACGGCACTCCGCCGTTGAGACAAGCCGCTTCGAGGAGGTCACCGATGGAATGCATGCGATAGAGCAGCGCCACATCCCCCCACGAATGACCGTGCTCCGCGCGATCGCGGCAGATATCCGCGACAATCCACGCAGCTTCCTCCTCCTCGGTCTCAAATTTCAGGGCGCGCACCGGAAACGTCGACGCGCGATCGGCGCGCGCCGGCACACGATCCGCGAAGATCGGCGTATTCACCATCACGAGCTTTCGCGCGACCGCGAATACGTCGTGCGGACAACGACGATTCTCTTCGAGGTGAATCCTCGCGGAGACACCAAAGTCGTTCACGAACGTCTTGAACACCGCCGGATCGGCGCCCGCCCACGAGTAGATGGACTGATCGTCGTCACCCACGGCGAAGACATGCCGATGGTCGCGCGCCAAGGCGCGAACCACCCGGTACTGTACCGGATTCAGATCCTGAAATTCGTCGACGAGTATCACATCCCAGCGGGCGCGAATCACCGCGGCCGCGTCGGCGTGTTCCAGAAGCTCGGCGGCCTTGATCACCAGGGTGTCAAAGTCGACGAGGTTGCGGTCGCGCAAGAACCGTTCGTAGCGCTCGAACAGGTCTCGGTCGTTCGGGCGCATCGTGTCGTTCCGAAAGCGGTGCGCGGAAAATGTTGTCAGCGTACTGCGATGCCATTTGCGCGGGCCCTCGATGCGTCGGAGCGCGCTCAGCTGGTACTCTTCATCCGCGATACCGAAGCCCGGCTCCAAGCCAATGTGCGTGCCGTACTCGCGAAGCAAGTCCGCGCAGAACGCGTGGAGGGTGCCGCGCGTAATGTGGGAAGCCGCCGGACCCAGGCGCGCCGCAAGTCGGTGGGCAATTTCGCCGGCCGCCTTGTTGGTGAACGTAAACGCGCAGATGCGCGCCGGATCAAATCCGTGGTGCTCTATCAGGAACCGGATGCGCTCGGTCAGGCAATAGGTTTTGCCGGCACCGGGACCGGCCAGTACCAACAGAGCGCGTGGTTCGGCTTCGATCGCCTCGCGCTGTGACTTGGAGGGTGTGGCGGTGAGCGGCGCGAAGGCGGATACGATGGGCACCAGTGAAACTACGGCCCGCGCTTCGTCATCGCGAAGCCATATTTCAGCTTGATCGCTTCAGGGACACCGCCTAGCGTTGCTTCATCGACTACCGTGTTCATTTCTCCCGGGATAGAGCCTCATGCGCATCACTCACTCGTTCCGTTTTCTGAGCGCCTTCGTGCTGCTTGCGGGCACCGTATCCGGCACCGCCGGATCTCAGGCGTCCGCGCCAATCATCGGGCGCTGGGACCTCACCGTCCAAGGCACAAACGGGCCGTTTCCGT
>JBEBIR010000485.1:0-3423 GCA_040080315.1 Gemmatimonas sp. | reverse complement strand
AGGCCCACGACAGCGCCGGCGACCGCTGGGAGCCGTCGTCGGGAAACCACGGGGGAGTCAGCGCTTCGTCGGAGACGCCACCCGCCTTCCCGCTATCCGACGAACTCGCGTCCGGCAGCCGTGTTGGAGCGTATGTGATCGGGCGCAAGATTGGCGAGGGCGGGATGGGCTCGGTGTTCGAGGGAGCCCGCGCGGATCAGAGCTACGAGGGGCGCGTGGCGATCAAGACGCTGCGTGGCGGATTCGCCGGCGCTGCCCTCGCGCGGCGCTTCCTGCAGGAGCGTCAGATCCTGGCGCGATTGCAACACCCCAACATCGCATCGCTATTCGATGGCGGTACGACCGACCGCGGCGCGCCGTACCTGGTGATGGAGTTCGTCGATGGCGTTCCGATCGATGCGTACTGCGATGCGCACCGATTGTCGATCGCCGAGCGTCTCGACCTGTTCCGCCAGGTGTGCGCCGCGATCCAGTTCGCGCACCAGAAGCTGATCGTGCACCGGGACATCAAGCCTGGCAACATCATGGTCACGCGCGATGGCATCGTGAAGGTGCTCGACTTTGGCGTCGCCAAGCTGCTTGATCCCGACATCGACGATGGCGAAGGCATCACGCGAGATGGCTTGGTGCCCCTCACGCACGCCTATGCCAGTCCGGAACAGGCACGAGGCGACGAGATCACCACGGCGACCGACGTGTACTCGTTGGGCGTCGTGCTCTATCGACTGCTGGCCGGAACCGCACCGTATGACATTGGACGGAGGACGCCGTCGGATGTCCGGGCGATCGTCAGCACGCAGACGCCAGCGCTGCCGAGCGTTGCGGCAACCGATGCCCACGCACGGGCCTGCGGTTACCCAGGCGCCGTGCCGTTGCGGCGGGCCCTCTCGCGTGAACTCGACGCCATCGTCATGCTGGCATTGCGCAAGGAAGCGGACCGCCGATATCCGAGTGTGGCGGCACTGTCCGACGACATGCTGCGCTACCTCAAGGGGCAGCCCGTCGTTGCCCGTCCGGATACGCTGGGCTACCGGCTGCGCACCATGGCCCGACGACAGCGCGCAATGCTCACCGGGTCCGCCATTGCCATCGTGGGACTCGTAACCGCAACCGTGGTGTCCGTGCGCGAGGCGCAGTCAGCGCGCGACGAGGCACGGCGCGCGCAGCGCGCCACACAGTACCTGCAAGCGCTCGTCGGCGCCGCGGATCCATCGCATTATTCCGCGCTGCGAACCGGAAAGAAGGATGTCGGACTGATGGAAGTTCTGGACTCGGCACGTCGACGCGTTGGCGACGACCTGACCGATGAACCGCGAATTCGCGCCGACCTATACTGGTCGATGGGAAATACCTATCGCGTGTTCGGGCGTCATCAGGAGGCGCTCACGCTGCTGGACTCCGCGCGGCTGCTGCACACGACAAGCGTTGGCGATGCGTCCGTCGAAGTCGCGCGCGACGTGCATTTCATTGGCATCGTGTTTCAGGACATCGGGCGATTTGACGAGGCCATCACGCGCTTCCGCGAGGCGCGCGCCCGATACGCCGCAATTCCCGCAGCGCCGGACTCGGAAGTCACCGATGTCCTGACGTCGCTCGGACAACTGCTGGGAGTTGCCGTGAACCAGTTTCAGGAGGGCGAATTGCTGCTTCGTGATGCGGAACAACGCGAACTCGCGCGCCCAGCACCGCGGCATGCGATGGCGGGTCTCACCCAGTCCGCCCTTGGCACCACGCTCATGCAGAGCGGCGCATACTCGGCGTCCGACTCCGCGTTCAGGCGCGCCGTGGAGTCGTACGATCAGGATTCCGTTCGCGCCCGGTTTGAGCGCTCGTATGCGCTGGTCAACTGGGGCATGCTGCAGACCCGCATGGGGCGCCTGGCCGAGGCCGTGACCCTCAAGCGGCGCGCCCTGTCCGACATGGAGATTACCATCGGACCAGACAACATCTCGACGGTCCGCGTGCAGCAACGACTGGCGGACGACTTGCTGCTGCTCGGTCGCCTGGCTGAGGCGCGCGCGGTGGCCGACTCAGCGCTCGACGCATTGGCGCGCCTGGCCACTTCGCATCCGCTCGAGTGGTCGCAGGCGCTGCGCGTGCGCGGTGCGGTCGCCGCGCGGGCCGGTGACGCGGTTCGCGCGAGAGTGATGTTCGATAGTGCAGCAACCTATGTGAGACAATTGCAGGGCGGGAGCCGAATCGGTCCGGAAATCGCGTTGTTAAGCGAGTACGGTCGATTGCACGAGCGGAGTGGTGATCGGATACGCGCCGAATCGAGCTTTCGGAGCGCGTACGAGATCGCGCGCGACGGGGTCGGCGCATCGAACCCGTTGACCCTGGCGGCACTGGGGCGGCTCGCCGCGTACGGAGATCGCATTGGCGACAGTGCGCGCGCGCGCGCCTGGCGGGCCGATTCGGCGCGCGACGCGCCGAAGTCGCCGAGATAGCCGGATGGACGCGTTGGTAGCGCGAGCGCGCATCGCCGTCTACAACGGCAGCGCGAACGCGACCAGTGTGGCCTGCGCGCCAGCACCCGTGGCAATGACCACGTACTGCCGTCCGCCGCGCGTGCGATAGGTCATGGGGTTGGCGTACGCGACCTGACCAAGATCGTGCTCCCATATCGTGACGCCGGTTTTTGAATCGATCGCGTACAGCACGCGACCTCCGCCCGTGATGAACAGCAGTCCGCCTTTTGTGGCCAACGCGCCCGGCGAACCGGCAACGCCCAACTTCTCGGGCAGCGCCACGCCCGCGAGCGCCGGATGCTGTCTATACGCGGGTGTGTCACCCAACGTCACCTGCCACCGGTGTTCACCAGTGTTCAAGTCGATGGCCGTGAGATTGCCATACGGCGGCTTGTTGATGGGCAACGTGCGACCGCGACCCGCGGTGCCTTCGGGACCGTCTCGCAGCGATACGCCCAGCGTGGAGTTGCCCAGGTCGACCATGTAGGGCGCGTCGACGGTATCGCTTCGTGTCGAGCGCGCACGCAGTCCAAACAATGCTGGAGAGTTGGTGCCCTTCACATACAGCCAACCCGATTCCGGATCGACCGCGGCACCGCCCCACCCGGATCCGCCAATGGCACCGGGATTCACCACCGTCCCCTTGAGCGACGGCGGTGTGTACAGTGGACCGATGGTGTACTTCGACAGTTCCTCAAGCGCCGCCGCCTTGAGCGCCGGTGTGAAGTCAATCACGTCGTCGACGGTGAATCCTTGTCGAGCGAACGGCGCGGGCTTTGTGGGAAACGGTTGCGTGGGCCACGACGCCTCACCTGGCACGTCACTCTGCGGCACCGCGCGCTCCTCGATGGGCCAGAGCGGCTTGCCGGTCACGCGATCAAACACGAACAGGAAGCCTTGCTTGGTGGGCACGGCGACCGCATCCACGCGTTTGCCCTCGTGCGTAATGGTGACC
>JBEBIR010000484.1:0-3426 GCA_040080315.1 Gemmatimonas sp. | reverse complement strand
CAGCCCGTTGGCGTCACCGCTGTCCAGCAGCGGCAGTATGTGCGGATGCTGAAGCTTGGCGGTCGTGTGAATCTCGGCGAGGAATCGCTCGCCACCCAACGCCGCCCCGAGGTCAGGATGCAGAACCTTGATCGCCACATCACGGTCGTGCTTGAGATCGTGCGCGAGGTACACCGTCGCCATGCCACCCGCACCAAGTTCTCGCTCGACACGATAGCGATCACCCAGCGCTTCCGTGAGCCGTTCGAGCACTCCACTCATCGCGGCGTCCTCGCTTTGAGTTCCGCAAAGACCCCCTGCACCACGATCAGGTCGTCCAACCGTTCACCGACACTTCCTGCCGCTCGTGACATCAGAAAGCGCTGACCATCGGAGTCCACGTCGAACGCCGATGCGGCGTACGCGCCAGCTTCGAACAGCGTTCGCGGCACATCGAAGCCGAATTCCGCACCAGCACGGACCGCCACGACCATCAGGTCGTCTCGGTCACCAACGAAGAAGGCTTCACGTACATCACGGGACCAGCGAGGAAACCGCGCGCCGCCCTCAGAAAGTTTATGACGTCGCGCCGTGGTGTCGGGAAACGGTCGGACATACGCCTCACCGCGCCCGGATTCGTTTGATGTGTACAGCAACCAGCGTCCATCGGGAGATACACTCGGCACGTTCTCGTTGGCAGGACCAGTGGCGATCGAATGCACCGCCGAGTCGCCGTCGATGCTGGCTAGATAGATGTCTCCGCCCCTCGCGAAAACGATGGACTTGTCATCCGGCGTGAACTCGGGATTGCCCGCGGAGACATCCGTCGCCCTGCCGCCCGCGCCAAGCTCGCGCTCGATGCGGTAGCGGCCCGCGAGGGCGGCGGAGAGGCGATCGCCTGCACCTGTCATCGTTTGGAACCAGAGGCTGCCATCAAGCGCTTTACTTCCTCTCGCCAGTTGAGCACGACAATGGGCTCGACGGTCGAGCGCTGACGCACCTGCCGCGCGAAAATGAAGTGGTTGCCATCGCGTGTGGGATCGTAACTGCGAATGGATATTCCCCGGCTGCGGAAGGGACGATGATCGAAGAGCGTCGAGCGCCTGACGGTGACTGTTGGTCCGAACTGCAGGCGCGCGACCACCATACTGTCAATGTCGGTGTTCACGTACACCAGCTCATCATTCGACACCCACGCCGGCTCCGCGCCGAGTCCTTCCGAGATCAGGGTCGGCCCTCCCGGAGCCATGAACGGCTGAACGTAGATCTGCGTTCGTCCCGTGCTGTTCGATATGTATGCGATCCACTTGCCGTCGGGCGAGACTTCGCCCGTCTGCTCGTTTGCAGGCGTAGCAACGGCGGCTCGCATGGTGCGCTTTCCTGAAGTCGGAATCGCAAAGACGTCCTCCAGACCGGCGCCATCCCGGCGTTCCGGCTCACCGTCCGTCACGATCCATTTCCCATCTCGCGTCCAGCTCACCGGGGCCGTTCCACGGATCTCAGGGCCCTCGCCGGCGCGCTCGCCTTTGGTCGAACCGTCTGCAGGCATGATCCAGATGTAGTTCTTGCCGATCTCGCGATTGGTGTTGAATGCAACGCGGTCACCGGTCGGCGACCACGCGGGACGTACGTTCTGCCCCTCGAAGGTGAGCTGCCGCGTCGTGGTAGACGCCCGATCGTGGATCCAGACCTGTGGGTATCCCTTTGCGTCCGGCATCGACAGGAGGATCCGCCGTTCGTCAGGCGACAGCCGCGGCACTGAGTACGGCGCCGGAGCTGATAGGATCACCTGTTCTCGCCCTCGGCGGTCGACCTGGACGATGACTGCGTCGTCGGACGTTGAGCCCGCGAGATAGGCCATCGTTCCGGATTGCGAGGCGACCGCAACGCGTGCTCGACCCCCGAGGCCAGTCATAATTCCGTCGAGGAGCGCCACCGGCGATCCCGTAACCTCGAGCCTTCCGAGGTCGAACGTCACGGCGTAGAGCGCCCCCTCCTCAGTCGCATAGACGAGGTAGCCCCCCGGCAAGTACCATCCGCGTCGCGCATTTTCGATCAACCGTTTCGCCTTCCGGGTGGCGATTTCGAGCACGTACAGGTCGCCGATGTTCGGCGCACTTGGAGTCGAACGGGAGGCGGCCGTCATCAGGACGGCCCGGGAACCGGGCAGGATTATCGGTGATCCCGCGAACCGGAACGTTGTCGAGTCAGTGAGGGATGATGGTTTCTCGCCAAGGGCCGTCACACGACCGAGTTGATTGAGTCCGTTCGTGTAAATGATGGAACCGTCATCTCCCCAAGAGCCGGCGCCGAACCTGACGCGGGTACCGGCAACGACGAGACTCACCGGCCCCCCTGTCGCGGAGATCTTTCGAAGCGTCAGGTCACTTCCAGTCGCGAACCCGATCTCTCGCCCGTCAGGCGAAAAGAACGGATTGATCGCGTCTTCCGTTCCGGCAAGGGGAGTAGAAGTCAGCCCGTCCAGTTCCCTGACGTACAGTCGTGCAATGGATGCACCGGAATCGAACGCCACGAAAGCCATACGCTTTCCGTCCGGCGAGAGCGCGAACGGAGTCTCTAAGAGGTCATTGCTGAAGAGGCGCGGAGTGGGCACAACAAAACGAACAACCTGCGGCGGCGCGACTTGTGATCGCACAACTGCGACTGCGATTGCGGCGCCGGCGGCGAGCAGAACAACAGCGGCGACGGCCAGTTGCCACGTGCGAAGACCGCGCCGCGCCACGTCACCGTTCCCGCCCGTCGTCGAGCTGTCAATCCGAAAGCCCGTGTCAGCCAGCGCGCGCGCGAACTCGGCCGCCGAGGCGAACCGATCGGCGGGCAACTTCTCGAGTGCTTTCGCCAGCGCGGCGTTCACGTTCGTCGGCACGTTCTTGCGTCGCGTCGTCACCGGCGCCGCGTGCTCCGTGATGATCTTCATGATCACCGCCTGCGCCGCCGATGCCGTGAACGGCGGATCACCGGCGAGCATTTCGTACAGCACACTCGCCAGCGAGTACTGGTCGCTCCGCGCCGTGATCTCCTTCTCCGCCGTCGCCTGCTCGGGGCTCATGTAGTGCGGCGTGCCGAGACTCAATCCCGTTTCGGTCATGCGCCCGCCCGCCGCAGCGGACACGGCGAGCGCGATCCCGAAGTCCATCACCATCGCGCGCCCGTCGTGCAGCAGGATGTTCTCTGGCTTGATATCGCGGTGAATCACGCCGTGGCGGTGCGCGTAGTCCAGCGCATCGGCCACTTCGCGCGCGATGCGCACCGCTTCGTCGACGCCGAACTGTGTTTCGCGGTTCAGCTTCTCGCGAATCGTTTCGCCCTGGATGTAGGGCATCACATAGAAGAGAAATCCGTCCGCGGTGCCGCTATCGAATAGCGGCAGGATGTGCGGATGACTCATCGCCGCCGTGGTCTTGATCTCCACCACGAACCGCTCGG
>JBEBIR010000483.1:0-3431 GCA_040080315.1 Gemmatimonas sp. | reverse complement strand
TCATCGCTCGTGCTCGTGGGCACGTAGTAGCCGTCGGGCCAGACGGCTGGGCGTGGATAGTCGGGAAAGAGCGGTCGCACGAACTCGTACCGGTAGTATGGCCCAAAGGGATCCGACCCGGTGCTGATCGCATAGCACATCGCGTATGAGCCACTGTCGTCTCTCGCCGCCGGTGGAGCGCTTGCTGGTGTCACGTTCGGAAGCGGCTCGTACAGTCGCACCGCTTCACCGGGTTGCCCGACCTGCCCGATCTGGCTGAGCGCGGCCGGCTCTCCATCGCGTCCAGCGGGCGGCTCGTTCACGCGTCGTGGCCCGCGCGTGAAAATTGGCATCACGATCAGCCAACGCTCGGCCAACTGGTCGTATCGCACGACGGCGTCCCCGTTGTTGCGGTGCTCACACGGTCCGCCAAAACCTCTGAAGACGTTGTTCGTGGGCACGGGACCGTACAGTGCCTTGCCGGTGGTGTCGAACCGCGTACCCTTCTTCGTAAAGATGGCCATGCGCGTGTTCACCGTCTGCACGATATGGTCGCGCCCAACGGCGAGACTGTTATCGGATGGATTCCGCTGTGCGGATATGCCCTGCGGACCCGTGAACCCGGCGCCAAGACCCTCGAACGACGCCACCAGGCGCGCAGGGGACCGACGCCCCTGTCCCGTCTGTTCGGTGGTGACAGGCAGCGCGGCCAGCATCACCATGCTCGCGGCTGCCATCAAACGCGTGCGCATTGGCTCTCTCCGGATACATCGTGCATGTTCATGCGAGTCCGCATACCGTCGGCCGATTCCACAACCCGATGAGTAACGGTAGCACCCGATCGCCATCCCCGCACGACAATCCCTACACTTTCCATGCGTACTCGTCACGTTCTCGCACTCGTTGGCGTGGTGGCGCTGACACGCGCCGGCACCGCGGTCGCGCAACCCGCGTCGCTGAACAGCAAAGCGCCACCTCCAGCGTTCACCGACCCGAATCGCGCGTCCAGACTGGCGACGGCGTTCCCGGAGGTCGACCGCCTGATGCGCGCATTCGCCGAACGCTCGAATGTGCCGGGCATTGCCTACGGCATTGTGGTAGATGGCGCCTTGGCGCATCTCGGTGTCGCCGGGTTGCGCGACGTGCAGGCGAAGTCGCCTGTGGACAGTGTCACGGTGTTCCGCATTGCATCCATGACCAAGAGTTTCACCGCACTGGCCATCCTGCAGCTGCGTGACGCCGGAAGGTTGTCGCTGGATGCGCCGGCCGAGCGCTATGTGCCGGAACTTCGCAGACTGCGCTATGCCACCAGTGATGCGCCGAAGATCACGACTCGCGATTTGCTTTCGCATTCGGCGGGATTTCCGGAAGACAATCCCTGGGGTGATCAGCAACTGTCCCGCACTGATGCCGAACTGTCGCGCATGATCGAGCGCGGGATTCCCTTTTCCACGTCACCCAGCACGGCCTACGAGTATTCGAATTTCGGGTTCGCGATTCTCGGCCGCGTCGTGGCCAACGTGTCGGGGATGCCATACGCGCGCTACATTCGCACGAAAGTGCTTCGGCCTCTCGGCATGTCGGTGACCACGTTGCAGGCGAGTGACGTCCCCGCCAATCGACTGGCGCACGGTTATCGCCGTCAGGACGGCCAATGGCTGGAGGAGCCGCAGCTTCCCGACGGCTCGTTCGGGCCCATGGGTGGCATGTTGACCTCCATTGCCGACCTGAGCAAATGGGTGGGATTCATGCTGGATGCGTGGCCGGCACGAGACGGCGCCGACACCGGACCCGTCAAGCGCTCGTCCGTGCGCGAGATGCAGCAGGTGATTCGATACAATGGTGGCTCGGCGGTACGTGATGCCAGCGGATTGCCAGCACTGAGCGCGGGTGGTTATGGCTACGGACTTGGCGTGCGCCAGAGCTGCGCGTTTCGCATCGCCGTTGCGCATTCCGGTGGACTTCCGGGTTTCGGCTCGCTCATGCGTTGGTTGCCGGAGTACGGCGTCGGTATCGTGGCCTTGGGCAATCTCACGTACACGTCCTGGGGCGGCGTGGCGGAGGACGCGCTCGCGGCGCTGGCAAGAACGGGGGCGCTCGCGTCACGTGTCCCGCAACCAGCACCGGTGCTGACCGAGCGACGCGCACAGGTGTCGCGATTGATCACCGGATGGAACAACGCACTGGCCGACAGTCTTGCCGCGATGAATCTCTTTCTCGACGAATCCAGCGCGCGTCGACAGTCCGCGATCAGAAAGCTCGTCGCGGATGCGGGCGGGTCATGCCGCAACGAAGGTGCGCTGGTCGCGCTGAACGCGCTGCGCGGCAGTTGGCGCATGCAGTGCGCGACCGGCGACTTGCGTGTGACGATCACGCTGGCGCCCACGGAGCCAGCCGGTGTGCAGTTTCTGCAGGTCACACCGCTGAGACACGACGAGACCCTCGACCCGTCGCCGGTATGCCGATAGCGGTGCACAGACGCCCGCGGGACCTCAACATGGACCACGTCAGACCGACACAACCGTCGTCGGTCCCAAGTCCAACACCTCTCGCACTTTGCGCCGAAGGTCTGATCCGGAGTATGGCTTCCCGATGAAGTGCGTGGAGGGGCCAGGCATCGTGCCGTGAATTTTCTCGTCGTCGGTGTAGCCTGACGTGAAGAGGACCTTCGTGTTCGGGTACAACGCTTCAATGTGCGTGGCCAATTCTCCTCCGGTCATCAACGGCATGACCGCGTCCGTGAAGACCATATGCACGGGAAGGACTTGTCGCTCGATCAGCGCGAGCGCCTCCGGGCCATTGCCGGCTGAGAGTACCGTGTAGCCCGCCAACTGCAGCATACGTACGGCCAGGTGACGAACAACCTCCTCATCCTCGACGATCAGAATTGTCTCCGTCGCCGCGACCTGTGGGGTCATGGCAGGAGTCCGGCGCACCGCTGGATGTGTCGAGCTGTCAACTCTCGGCAGGTAGATCAGGAATGAGCTTCCCCGACCGAGCTTGCTGTCCACCACAATGTGGCCACCGGTTTGGCTGACGATCCCGTACACCGTGGAAAGCCCAAGCCCCGTTCCCTTCCCAAGTTCTTTTGTGGTGAAGAACGGTTCGAATATCCGCGAGCGAGTCACGTCGTCCATCCCCTTCCCCGTGTCGCTGACGGCGAGCAACACGTAGGGTCCGCTCGGCACGCTCGCGCTGCCCACGACGGCCAGGCCGTCCAGATCAACGTTTTGAACTTCAATTGTCATGACGCCGGCATTGGGCATCGCGTCGCGCGCGTTGACCGCCAGATTCAATATCACTTGTTCGATTTGCACCGGGTCGGCACGTACCATTCCCGGCTGCGTGTTCTCGGTCACGACCAGCGCGATGTCCTCGCCGATCAGACGCTGCAGCAGATCGTGCAGATTGACCACCAAGGCGCTCAGATTCAGGACCACCGGCTGCATCAC
>JBEBIR010000482.1:0-3432 GCA_040080315.1 Gemmatimonas sp. | reverse complement strand
CGATAAGCCACGCCTGCATCAGCGTGATTTCGTCGGTTTGCGCGTTGATGATCCGCGCCGTCAGCCGCTGCACCGAGGCCGCCGCACCGTGCGACGGCGCCCAACGCGAAATCGTGATGGCCTGCGCATGATGGTGAATCATGCCGCTCATGAAATCGATGTCGGCTTTCGTGTACGGGTAGCGCAGACTGTCGGCACGAGCCCGTTGCGTGGCCCCGACCTGCCCAGGGACGAAGACCGAGCCGGACGGACGCGTGCTGGCGCAGCCGACCAGACCAAGGATTCCGAAAGCCAGAGCCGCCTGCAGGCGCATGAAATTGAGGGAGATCGTGTGCATCGATGGGTTGCTCGCGGTTAGACACCGACGGAGCGCAGGAAAGGTGCAAGGAAATCTACATTCAAAACGCGAATTGCGGGCGACTTCGCGAAACTGCAACGGCGTTTTGCCCACCCTGTGGGACGAGGCGCGCCCTCACGTTCCGAAGCGTTTCAGAACCGGATAGTTTGAGTACACCACGATGAACATCCTTGAACGCGACTCGCTGAACGCCTTTTGTCGGCACACCCACGTCGCCCAGGCGGGAGCCGCATCCGGTCCGTTGGCTGGTCTCACATTCGGCCTCAAGGACCTGTACGACATTGCCGGCCACAGGACTGGATTTGGCAGTCCGGATTGGCTTGCAACGCACGACGCGGCGCGTTCGACGGCCTCAGTGGCCACGCGGTTGCTCAACGCCGGCGCAACACTCGTCGGCAAGACCCACACGGAAGAGATGGCGTTCAGTCTCACCGGAGAGAACGCACACTACGGTACTCCGATAAACCCTGCCGCGCCGGGCCGAGTTCCCGGCGGCTCGTCCAGTGGCTCTGCGGCAGCAGTGGCCGGAGGTTTGGTCGACTTTGCGGTCGGCAGTGACACGGGCGGATCCGTGCGAGCCCCGGCCAGCTTCTGCGGCATCTATGGTATTCGTCCAACGCATGGTCGCATTTCGCTTGATGGCGCATGTCCGCTGGCCCCGGGTTTCGACACCTGCGGATGGTTTGCACGTGACGCCGCACTGCTCGCGCGCGTGGGCGCTGTTTTGCTGGACGGTGGTCCACCAGCGTTGCCTGGACGATTGCTGTTGGCTGACGATGCGTTTGCCTTCGCGATGCCCGGCGTTTTCGATGCGCTCGCGCCGGCCGTGCAGCGCGTCGCGTCACAATTGGGGACGGCGCAGCATGTCACAATCAGCGAGGAAGGATTGTCCGCCTGGTTTGACGTGTTTCGCGTGTTGCAGTTTGGCGAGATCTGGGACGTGCACGGCGAGTGGGTGACGCGGGTGAATCCGGCGTTCGGCGCGCAGATCAAACCGCGCTTCGAGGCTGCCGCGCGGAGTGATCCGATGCAGATCGCGCGCATGAAGATCGTGCGCGCGGACATCGTGCGACGATTGGACGCCCTGCTGGCCGACAACGCCGTGTTGTTGCTTCCCACCATGCCGGACATCGCGCCACTGTTGCGTTTAGCGCTGAATGACACGGTAGCATTTCGTGAACGCGCACTCGGCCTGCTCTGCATTGCCGGGCTCGGCGGACTACCGCAGGTGAGCTTGCCGTTCGCATCGTTGCACGAGTGCCCGCTCGGATTGTCGATGATCGCCGCGCGCGGCAACGACGAGATGCTGTTGGAGATCGCGCGTCAGCTGGAGCGCTGACGCGGGAATGGAAGCGCGCTTGGGCGATACACCACAACGGCTGAGCCTTCGGCCAGAAATGCCGATCGCGGCGACGCGGACAAGACCGTTGCAAACTGGGTTCCATACAGCATCGAAACATTCGCGTGCAGCAACGCGCTCCGACACGGGGCGACTCGCCATGATGGGTGCGTCACGTGATACTCAAGCGTCGAGCCATTCCGCTGACGCGTGTAACCCCAGTAATGCTCCGTAATGAACTCCGCCTCCGAACCCGACATCAGCGGCTCGGACGATCCGTCTGTGACCACGCGGAGACCCTCCCACTGCCCGTCTGATCTCCATTCGTAGTGCGCGGCGGTGGAATCGTCACTCTGGGAGCGATCGATCGCATGTCGCATCGGGAGCGCGCGATAGGGCTCGTTGTACCAGGCGCGGGCAACCCACGCGATCGCGCGGCGTGGCACCAGCTCGCGAATGAAGACGACACCGCGCCGCCAGCCGTCGGGTGCGTGTCGTCGCACGTAGAATCGCAGGTTCACTTCCTCGAAGTCGCGATGGCCCGGTATGGGGAAACCGAGGACGCGAGTCGACAGAAATCGAAATCCGACGACGCTGAGATACGTGGTCCCGTGCCAGTCGTCGAGTTCGGTCCCCGCCGGCACGAACGGGTGCAGGAGATCAGGCGACACCGCGTAATTGAGCATCGCCAGGTCGCGCCATTCCGCCGAGAGAAATGGTCTGGTCATCGTGCGTTCTTCACGGGGTGTCGCACGTTAGCTTGTCAAGGTTTGTAAAGTGCATCGCACTCACTAACAGAGGATACTGTGCAGAATCCGATCGCCGTCAACCTCCAGCCGCATTTGGTCGGCGCTCTGGTAGCGCTTCGGCCGCTGTGCGACGACGACTTTAGTGACCTGTTCGCCGTAGCGGCGGATCCGTTGATCTGGGAGCAGCACCCCGCGAGCGACCGATATCAAGAGGCCGTGTTTCGCGATTTCTTTCGTGTCGCGATGGCCTCCGGCGGCGCGTTCGTAGTGCTGGATGTCGCCAGCCAGCGGGTGATCGGGTCCTCGCGTTTCGCCGACTACAATCCTGCCGCCCGAGAGATCGAGATTGGCTGGACGTTTCTCGCCCGTTCACACTGGGGCGGCCGCCACAATGGCGAGATGAAGCGCCTCATGATCGACCACGCGCTCACGTTTGTCGACACGGTGGTCTTTCACGTCGGACCGCGCAACATCCGGTCGCAGATGGCGGTGGAGCGCATCGGTGCCGTGCGCGACGGACTCATAGTGGCGGCTGGACGCGAGAGCGTCGTGTTCCGTCTCACCCGTGAACGTTGGAGCGCACGCGAATCTGGCAGTTGAACAACAGACGGGAGACGGGAGACTCAAGACCAAGAACATATGCGTCTGAGTCTCAAGTCTCCCGTCTGCCGTCTCTCGTCTGTTGTTCCACGTCGCCAAGAAGTCGTTTCAGGATGGACACTACTTGAGCCACAAGTTGGCGATTCCCCTGAACATCGCCAGCACCAGTAGCACCGGCGCGAGAAATACCGCTGTCGCGACGACTCCCCAGAATACAAAGCGAACACACTGCCAGACGTTGGCCTTGGGCGAGGCGCGATCAGCGCCCAGCAGTGCCCGCAAGTCCCCCACCGTCATCGCGCATAAATCGGCCCGGCTCTCGCGCCGCTGGTAGATGCTCGCGATGCTGCCGCCGCGCACGAACGCCGAAAACACCACGCGTGGAC
>JBEBIR010000481.1:0-3440 GCA_040080315.1 Gemmatimonas sp. | reverse complement strand
GAAGTAGGCCGTCGCAGGAGGTAGGCATTGCAACGGCCCCGCATGCATTCGCATGCGGGGCCGTTCGCATCCATCACCATCGGTAGCGATCACGCCCGCTGCCGGAGTTCCGGAAGTGCCGCGAACCACTTCGCCATCGCGGGACGCCGGGCGCACGCCTGCAATTGCCATCCCTTCGCCTTCTTCCACTCGCCGAGTTGCGCGAGGACGGCAACCAGCCGCAACACCGGCGGAGCAAAGATTTCGCCAACGCTGGTCGGAGCGCCCTCGACGAGACTCGTTTCGAGCCTGCTGGCAAGCCGGCGAAGTTCGGACTGACGCTCGCGCCGATAGCCCTCCGCTCCATCCGCGCGCCAGGCGTCCTGGAAGGCCTCAGCGCCGACGATTGCCACCGGGCGCAGCCGCTCGACGACCGCCTCTTCAAATCGCTCCTGTCGTTCAAGGAGCCGGAGCAGTCGCTCACGAGCTGGCGCGTGTTGCGCGTCAATCGCCAGGGTTGCGCGTAGCGCCTGCTCGCCTTCGCGCTCATTCCCAACCGCAAAGTGCGCGGCGGCCAAGGAGCTTTGCATATGCGCGATATCCGACTCAAGTTGCGCCGCGGTTTGCATAGCATGGAGTGCGTCGAGATCTCGCCCCATGAGCCCCAGCCATACCCCGTAAAATCGATATCCCTCTGCGTAGGAGGCATCAAGCGCAATGGCCGTCTCAAACTCGCGACCCGCGCGCGGCAAGTCGTCGGCAAGGTACATGGCCTCGACACCAAAGTGCACGTGAGGAACCGCCAGCGTCGCGTCCAGCGCTAGCGCGCGATGACTGAGGGCGATGGTCTTGGCGAACGTCTCATGAAACGGTTGCAACACGCCACGCCGCGCCGCCACGGCATAGTAGTTCGCGAGCCCAGCCACGGCGGGCGCATAGGTCGGGTCGATCTCCAGCGCGCGCTCAAAGTAGTCCCGACTCTGCTGAAGCTCCTCTACCGGACCTCCGTGCGCGACCCGTAGAAATAGAAAGTGCCCCCGCACATAGTGCGTGTATGCGTCACTGCGATGAATCTGCGTGGTCGGCGTCCATCGCACCGTGTGCGTCGCGTGTACCACCCGCTCGCTCACCGCGATCAGTCGCGCACGCTCAGTCGACAACCATGTATCGAACGCGCGCGTCGCGGTGACGTGAAATCCCTGAAAGGGCGCGACAGCGAGCGCCGTCTCACGAGACGGGGGAACCCACGCACCGTGCTCAAGCTCCAACGCGTCACATGACATCAGGGATGTGTCCACGCCAACGAGGCCGTCTCCGGCGGTGATCACCAGTTCGCTCCCAAGCGCCAACCGTAGACCATGCAGCGCATTTCGCAGGGCCTGCCGTCCGCGTGTCGCGTCGTGATCCGGCCAGAGGAGAGCCACCAGCGAGTCGCGGGCGTGCAGTCCCCTCGGATGCGCCAGCGTGAGATAGCACAACAGCGCGAGTTGCCGCGGCTGGGTAACTCGCGACACGGCTGATGAATCCTCGGCGAGACGCACGGTCACCGGACCGAGCACTTGTAGTCGAAGTGGTGCGGCTCTCTGCATGAATCTCCCGGCGTTTCCATCGGCGTGTGTTGTTTCGTCACTACCATCGCACGACGTGCGCGCGGTCGCAATGTCGATTGGTACCACCACTTCCCTTCGCTCCAGACGATTTGTAGACGATGCCATGCGACTGTTCTCGTCGGGCTTACCCTTGACTCCCGGCGCTTGCTTGCGGTGCGGTTGAGATGCGTGCACCCAATGTCCCCCTACCGGAGACCTCCATGTCCGCTGCAGTCCGACCAGTACTCATCGCGATTGCGCTGCTTGGGTGTGCCGAGAAGCCCGGCGAGCCGCGAGTGGCTTCAATGTTCGCCGTGGTGGCCGAACCGCTCGGGCGAGATACGGTTGGGGTCGCGGGATTCCCGCTCGCGTCGCCGTTGCGAATCACTGTGATGGAGAACGGCGTCGCCGCCAGCGGTGTGCCCGTTTCGTGGGCCACGACCTCTGGACAGATCTCCCCGTCCGTGTCGCGGTCGGACGCGGCGGGAAGAGCCGCAGCAACCTGGACCCTTGGGCCGGTGGTCGGTACCGCCATCGCGACCGCAAGTTTGGAATCCTCGGGAAGGCCTTCGGCGACGTTTCGAAGTGAGGCGTACGCGCCGGTAACGGCGACCGTGGTCGAGGCGACGGACAACCAAGCGGCTCCGGTGGGTTCGGAACTTCCGCGACGTGTGAGGATCCTCGTATCGGGTGCCGCGCGTCCACAATCAGGCGTCGCGGTCTCATGGAGTGTCACTGGTGGCGAGATACCACGCACCTCGCTCACGGACGCCAACGGCATCGCGGAAGCGACGTGGACCATGCCAACACGTGCTGGCCTTCACGTCGCCTATGCATCAGTGAACGGGTTCAGGGATGGACTCGTGGTGCTCCGAGCAACAGCCTTCGCCGGGCCGGTCGCCAGCGTCGATTTCGAACAGGCCGCGACGCGAAACGTGCCGGCGACTCCGTTCATCAACGAAGTGGTGAGCGTGATCGCCCGAGATCGGTACCGCAATCCAGTCGGCGGTGCGCCGATTCGTTGGTCAGTCCTCACAGGCCCGATCGCCATCAGCAGTGCCGCATTGAGCAGTGATCCCTCCGGCCGGAGCACGGCGACCTTGTCTTCACTCGGTGAACCCGGTGTCGCAGTCGTCGCCGCGACGCTCGCAGAACACCAGGCGCACTTCACTTTTGTACTCACGCCACGACGATTCGAGGTAGCCTTGGAGACGAACGGTGGGTACAAGTTCGTCAGCCGACAAAATCGCACCGCACCTGCCGTCGATACGATTTCCGTCGGCCGGACGATCGTGTGGTACCTCGATCCGTTCGACTATGACGACCATGACGTTACCAGCGACGGCGCCCCCGCACTTCCGGGTGGAGGGAAGTTCCCGTACGCGGCACCGTCGGAAATCCAGATGACGTTCACGCAGGCCGGGACGTACCGCTACCGCGATACCTTCACCGGCGCGACCGGAACAATAGTCGTACGGTAACGACAACGTGGCTGACCCTACGGGATGCGGCGGAAGTTGTTGACCACACCGACCAGCGGCCAGAAGCCCTCACCGTCTGGCTCAACCTGGAAACGTCCATCGCTCGCCATGACCGCGGGACTCCCGTAGTAGTAGTAGCCACCCGATGCATTTGGAAACATCCGCATGAACGCGCCCTCCGTGCGTGCCTCGCCTTCCACCTGTCGTGTCGAACGGTTCAACTGTTCGGCCAATCGCATGGTGTAGTCGAGCACGAACCGATCGCCGCGAATCGTCAGCATTGCCGACAGCACCTGATCCTGCGACGATGTCCGCGTGCTGTCGACACCGAGGCTTCGACCGTCGATGTTGTCGAGCACATAAGCGCCGTCGCGTCGAGCCGAGTCGGCAG
>JBEBIR010000042.1:0-14591 GCA_040080315.1 Gemmatimonas sp. | reverse complement strand
AGATCACGGTCGCCATTTGATGCCCAGCGCATCGAGCACGTGACGAAGTCGCTCCTCCCCTGCCGCACGAACCGCGGGAGCGACAGCGACATCGGCCGACTCCGCCGTGTCGGCCGGATACGCAAACATGGAGATGCTCCCGCTTGAGCCGCGGATCGTCTTCAGGGTATCGTCGATGAGTGCCTTCAAGTCCTCCTTCAGATAGTTGCTGCCGACGTCGCGAATGGCTCGGCTGACCTCGGACACGACCGGACTCACGGCGGCCAGCGAGTCGGTACCGTCCAGCAGGGGCCGCAATGAATGTCCTGGGAACTGATTCGGGATCGCCGCGAGATCCAGCAACGTCGCCGCCAGGTCACGCAGCGAGACCGGGCGCTGAATTCGCGCGCCACGCGCCGCATTCGGTGCATTCAGAACCACCAGCGGCACGTGGAGGAGCGGCCTGTACAGCGCGTTGCCGTGACCATACTTCTCATGCTCACCAAACAGCTCGCCGTGATCAGACGAGATGACGACGAGCGTGTTCTCCAGCATCCCTCGTCGCTCGAGGTCCTGCAACAGTTCCTCGATCGCGTCGTCCATGTAGCGGATCGCACCGAGATAGCGGCCGTGGCCGGCTCTGGTGGTATCGAACATGGGGCGATACTGGCGCGGCGGGTGATACGGCGCGTGCGCATCAAAAAGATTGAGGAACGCGAAGAACGGCCGACCTTCGGCGGACGGCAGCCAGGTCAGGAAGTCATGCGTGATATCCCGCGCGAATCTGACATCGTTGCGCGGGAGGTCGGACATTGGCCGCAACTGCAGCGGTGACACGGCCGCGCGCATCGTGCCGGTGATCCAGCGAGTCTCGTCCCACATATTCAGCGCATTCCGCACCGATCCGGGCTGCCCGACGGTCGTGGAGTACAACATCTGGACCAACGTGTGCGGCGCGTCTTCGTAGTGCATGAATCCGCGGGCCAGTCCGGTGTGAGCGCCGGTCATGTTCATGTTCGCGACGAACCCGCCCGTCGCATACCCTGCCGTGCGGAACGCTTCTGCCAGGGTGGGCGTGTCGCCGTCCAATGGTGTCATCCAATCGGCACTCGTGAGGCTGGCATATTGCCCCGTGAACATCGAGGCGTGGGACGGTAGCGTCCACGGCGCGGTGCTGTAGGCCGCATCAAAGACCACACCCTGACGCACGCGCGCGGCGAGGGCGGGAGTGGTCGCGTAGGGCGCGCCATACAGACTGAGGCTGCTCGCCCGAACTGTGTCGAGTATCAGCAGCAGGACATTGCGCGCGCCCGCCGGCGCGACGGCAAGGCCGCGCATCGCCTCGCGCTCACGGTTCGCTCGCACGCCAGTGAGAGCAGCCACCGTGATGACGCTCGCCAGATTTCCCATCAACGCCATGCGACGAGTCGCGCGCCACGTCGCCTCCGGCCGGCGACTCGCCATCCGGTGCAACTGGACCGCGAGGCCCACGGCGACGGCAAGCCACGCCAGCGGGTGAATGCTCTGGATGACCAGAAGCGCGAACAGGCTTCCCAATCCCGCCAGCGTCGCAAACACGGCCGCGAAGGAATACCGCTTCGGCCAGAGCGTGTGTACGACAATCGGCAGGAACGACACGATCAGGAACAGAATCAGATAACCCGACGCCGACAGCAAGAGCTGGTCGCGAAACCACCATCGCCACGAAAATTCGCCCAGCACCTGACGACGGACCGTGACAATGAAGAACTGCAGCCAGCTGGTGGTGGTCGCGACCGCGAGCATGACGACGATCGCGCGCACGACGCGCGCCCCCGCGCCGACCGTACCCGTGCCGCTGTCGGTCATGTCGGAAGTCCGTGAAGATTGGGTAGTCATGATGGCGAGAGTCTAACGAGGGTGTTCGCTTCGGCGAGGAATTCCCTGGACGCGCAACCGGATCGCGGCCGCGCGTGGAGCCTGCTCCGCGGTGGCGGCCAACTCCTGCCGCTCCCACGGGTCGGCGCGAATGTCGAACAGCTCCCCTCGACCATCGCCGCTCAGGATGTATCGATACCCGTCGACGACCTCCGATTTCATGTCACCCTTCGAGATCGGCGCGTTGCCGGGGAGGTTGCGCGCGTAGTCGACTTCGGAGATCGGCCGCGACGGATTCCCGTCCGCGGCGGAGGCCGAGGTGGACCACAAGCGTGCCAGAGACGCCCCCGGAAGCCATGCCGACGCGGGCGCCCGCACGGCGTCAAAGATGGTGGCCGGCACGTCGCGAATCGATACCGGGGACGCCACCACACGGGCGGCCGGAATGACTCCAGGCTGCACGATGAGCAGCGGCACATGCAGTGAAGGCATGTACAGCGAGCTGCCGTGATTGAGGATCCCGTGTTCATTGAATTCCTCGCCGTGATCGGACGTCACGATCACCAGCGTATTCCGAAGCAGATCGCGCGTCTCGAGCTCGCGAAACAGCGCGCGCAATTGGCTGTCGAGCGCGGCGATCGATGCATCGTAGGCTGCCTGAAGTTCCAGCGTTTCTGCCGGTGACAGGCTATCCACGCCCGGGTCGCGGTGGGTCGGCTGTCGGCCGAGGAACAGCGTGTCATACGGCGGAGGCGGACTGTACGTCCCGTGCGCGTCGTAATAGTTCGCGAACGCGAAGAACGGGCGGTTCCCTCGCGCATCGATCAGCGCGAGGAGTCGTTCGTTGATGCGTGTCGCCGACTGTCGTCCCGGGCTGATCTCGCGACCGCCGAACCCATTGATGACGCGCACAGCAGCATGTGTGAGCTTTGACGTCCGCAGCATCTCGCTCAGCGAGATATCGTAATCGCGAAAGCGCGCGAAGCCGCGGGTCAGGCCAAACTCGTACGACACGTAGTGCAGGTTGGCGGCGACGCCGAGCGTAGCGTACCCCAACTGCCCGAGACGCTCGGCAAGCGTCGGCGCCTGATCATCGAGGGGCGCGCTCCATCCGACCGACAGTTCGTGCGGATAGCGCCCCGTGAACAACGTGGCATGCGATGGAAGGGTCCAGGGCGCGGTCGCGATCGCGCGGTCGAACCGCACGCCGCGAGCGGCGAGTTCCGCGAGGAAAGGCGAGGTGTCGCGAGTGTACCCATAGGCACTGAGGGACAGCGCCCGCACCGTGTCGAGAACCAACAGCAGCACGTTCGGGGCTCCCTCAGCGGCCTCACTGAGCCTGTGCAGCGCGCTGCGCTCGCGCAGGCTCCGCAGGGTGTTGAACCCGACGCCAGCCGTCACGGCGATCGCGAGCATCCCGACCGTCACCCGCTGCGTGAATCGCGCGAACAACGCCGGCTTGGCGCGCGCGAAGCGGGCAACCTGCGTGGCGACACCAAGGGCAAGCACCAAGCGAGCCAGCGGGTGGAGTCGCTCGCCAAGCACAATCATCGGCTCTATCGCCGCCACCAGCGCGGCGCAGAACGCCATGGCAACGATCGCGGTCGCCTCACCCCAGCGACGCGCCACGATCCACACCGCGCCAAAGGGGATCAGCAGGAGAGTGACGTTGGCAAGCGGTGCCAGCCACACGCCTTGGGGATTGAAAAGCGCGTACCGCTCCAGCAGCACGCGGCCGCCAAGAACCACACCGGCTTCGGCAAGGGCGCCGCCGAGCGCCGCAGACGCCAGCAGCCACCAGAACGCACGGGGTCCGGACCAGTCGGCCCCGGCGCCAGGGGTAAGCTCAGACGGGGAGTACGCCAACGCGGCGCGATCGCCCGATGGAATGTGCATGAGAGAAGAGTCGGGAGTCCGTTAGACGACAAGGCGCCGAACAGAGCAACTATCGTAGCAACAACGACCCACACGCAAGCAGAACTTCGGCCGGGGCGCGACGGCGACGAACTTTGGTTGGCTCGCTACCTTATTCGCATCGGCTCAGGCGCCTCCCAGACCCTTGCTGTCAGCCAGTGGGGACCGCACGGGTCGGCGGGATGCCGCGAGGTGTGACGCAACGTCAGGACGAAACGTCGAGTCACCGTGTGTGACGGCCGTTCCTTTTTCCGCATGCGATGTCCAATACCTCCGCGCCCGGGCGGCGCCTCAATCTCGTCGTCGGCGGTCACGTCGATCACGGCAAGAGCACCATTATCGGGCGTCTGCTCGCCGATACGGGCTCGCTGCCGGACGGCAAGCTCGATGCCGTGCGCGCAAACTGTCTGCGGAACAGCAAGCCGTTCGAGTATGCGTTCCTCCTGGACGCGCTGAAAGACGAGCAGGCGCAGGGCATCACCATCGACGCGGCACGGGTGTTCTTCCAGTCGGCGCATCGACCGTACATGATCATCGACGCACCAGGGCACATTGAGTTCCTGCGCAACCTGGTCACGGGTGCCGCGCGTGCGGACGCCGCGCTGCTGGTGATCGACGCGAACGAGGGCGTGCAGGAAAACTCACGCCGCCACGGCTACATGATGTCCATGCTGGGCATCAAGCAACTGGTCGTGCTGGTGAACAAGATGGACCTCGTCAACTACGACCGGTCGGTCT
The DNA here is from genome assembly GCA_040080315.1 of Gemmatimonas sp. Taxonomy (GTDB): domain Bacteria; phylum Gemmatimonadota; class Gemmatimonadetes; order Gemmatimonadales; family Gemmatimonadaceae; genus Gemmatimonas. Next base: position 10,103 of record JBEBIR010000042.1, on the reverse strand, counting down.
TCGACCGATTGCAGGAGGAGTATCGGGCGTTTCTCGCCCGGCTCAATGTGATTCCCGACGGCTTTATTCCCGTGAGTGGGCGCGAGGGCGACAACATTGTGTCCCGTGCTCCGACCATGGAGTGGTACAGCGGACCATCGGTGCTGGAGGCGCTCGACCAGTTTCGCGCCGACGCACCGGAGGCCGATCAACCATTCCGACTTTCGGTGCAGGACGTCTACAAGTTCACCGGCCAGAATGACGATCGGCGCATTGTCGCCGGCTCGGTGGACAGCGGCCGTGTGTCCGTCGGTGACGAAATCGTATTCTACCCGTCGGGCAAGACGTCCACCGTCAAGTCCATCGAAGGGTTCAACCGCCAGCCGGTCACGTCAGCGCAGGCGGGCGAGGCGACCGGGTTCACGCTCACCGAGCAGATCTACGTGGCGCGCGGCGAGCTGGCCTCAGTCGCTCGCGAGTCGCGCCCGCACGTCACAACGCGTCTGCGCGCGTCAGTCTTTTGGCTGGGCAAGAAACCGCTGGTGCAGCACAAAGACTATGTGCTCAAGCTCGGCGCGGCACGTGTCCAGGCGCGGGTCGAGGAAATCCATCGCGTGCTCGACGCGTCGTCGCTCGACGTCGACGATCAAAAGACGCGCGTCGACCGCCATGAGGTGGCCGAATTGACGCTGCGCACCAGTCGCGCGCTGGCGTTCGATCTGGCCAGTGAGTTGGCGGCGACCAGCCGGTTTGTGCTCATCGATGACTTCGAGATTCGCGGCGGTGGTATCGTTCGCGAAGCCTTGTCGGACACCATGTCCGGCGTCCGCGAACGTGTGCTGCTGCGCAACTACAAGTGGGAGCCCAGCAACATCACCCCGGAATCGCGCGCCGAACGCTATCGACAGCGCCCGACGCTGCTGCTGATGACGGGCGCCACAAGTGCCGATCGCAAGGGACTCGCCAAGGAGGTCGAGCGGCGTCTCTTCGAACTGGGGAATGTGGTCTATTTCCTTGGTATCGGAAACGTGCTGTATGGTGTCGATGCGGATATCGATCGCAGCGACGCGCAGCGACGCGAGCATCTGCGTCGACTGGGCGAAATTGCCAACTTGATGCTCGACGCCGGTGTCATCCTCATCGTGACCGCGGCCGAACTGACGCAGGCCGATGTCGAACTGATCAAAGCATCCGTCGATGCCAATCGCATTGAGGTGGTGTGGGTGGGTGACGCGGGCGCCAGCGATCTGTCGCACGATCTGCTGATCTCCGACCCCGATGATCCGACGGCCGTCGAGCAGGTGAAGCGACTGCTGCAGGAGAAGGGCATCATATTCCGACCATGGTGAGCGAGGTGCGCTTGGGCGAGACGGCACTGCACCAGCTCATCGCGATTGCGCGCGCGGCGGGGGCGGCGGTGATGGCGCACTACGGACGGGAAGGCCACGTGCAACTGAAGGCCGACACGAGTCCTGTGACGGTGGCAGATCACGCGGCGCACCACGTGATCGTCAACGCGCTGACGGCGAACTGGCCGCAGATCCCCGTGATCTCCGAAGAGGGAGAGATTCCCCCGTTCGAGACGCGCGCGCATTGGCGTCGATTCTGGTTGGTCGATCCACTCGACGGAACCAAGGAATTCATCCACCAGAACGGGGAGTTCACGGTCAACATCGCGCTCATCGAAGATGGGATTCCCGTATTGGGCGTGGTGTTCGCGCCAGCGCTCGACGTCCTCTACGCCGCGGGCCTTGAGCTGGGAAGCTGGAAGTACGCTGGCGATACCCCACCGGTGCGCCTGCACGGTCCGCAGGCGCCCGATGCCACGGGCGTGACCATCGTGGAGAGTCGATCGCATCCCTCCGCGGCGCTGGAGGCGTATCTGGCGACGCTCACCGTCGCGGCGCGCGTGCCGGCGGGCAGCTCGCTGAAATTCGGTCTCGTTGCTGAGGGACGTGCGCACCTCTATCCCCGACTCGGGCCGACGATGGAATGGGATGTTGCCGCAGGCGACTGCATCTATCGCTACGCGATCGCCGACGGCGTGCGACCATCACCGCTCGCCTACAATAGTCCGTCGTTGAAGAACCCATCCTTTGTACTGGGAGTGACCTCGTGAGCCCGGTCGTACGCGACACGCATAGTCGGAGTGTCTTCAAGGCCGTGAGCTGGCGCGTGCTTGGCACCGTGGCGACGTCCATCATCGTCTTCATGTTCACCCAACGATGGGCGGTGTCCCTGTTCGTTGGCGCGATGGAGTTCGTGTCGAAGATCGGACTCTTCTGGTTGCACGAGCGCATCTGGGACCGGGTGACGTTTGGCCGCTCAAAGCCCACAGCCACTGTCGTCTGGTTTACCGGCTTGTCCGGCTCCGGCAAGAGCACGATCGCGCATGCGGTCGTGAGCGCGCTGGGAGCGAAGGGTCAGGACGTGGAGCAGCTCGACGGCGATGCCGTGCGCGCCATGTTTCCCGCCACGGGATTCAGCCGACCCGAGCGTGACGCGCATCTGCGACGGGTGGGGTTCCTGGCCAGCCGCCTTGAGCAGCACGGCATCACCGTCATCGCGTCTTTCGTCTCACCCTATCGTGAGTCACGCGCCGCCGTGCGCGCCATGTGTCGCGAGTTCGTCGAGATTTATGTCAACACGCCGCTGGAGGTCTGCGAGTCCCGCGATGTCAAGGGACTGTACGCCAGAGCGCGACGCGGCGAATTGCCGAATTTCACCGGCATCGATGATCCGTACGAGACGCCCGAGCACGCGGAGTTGGTGATCGATACACGAACCACGTCCGTGGAGGAGGCGACGAAGCAGGTGCTATCGCTCCTGCAATCACGTCGTTCCGGAGGACCACCCGCATGAGCCAGCACCTGGATCAACTCGAACACCGCAGCGTGCACATTCTCCGGGAAGCGTATGCGAACTTCCGGCAGCTCTGCATGCTCTGGTCCATCGGCAAGGACAGCACCGTGCTCCTGTGGCTCGCGCGCAAGGCGTTCTTTGGGCACGCGCCGATTCCGCTGGTGCATATCGACACCTCGTACAAGCTGCCGGAAATGATCGAGTACCGCGATCGGTTGGCGATGGAATGGAAGCTCACCATGATCGTCGGGCAGAACACGGATGCCCTCGAGTCCAAACAGACGTTTCCCGACGGTGCCGTCGATCGCATCACCTGCTGTCGGCTGCTCAAGACGCAGGCGCTCAAGGATACGCTGAGTGGTGCCGGCGTGCGGATGCGCCTGAACCTGCGCACGGGACACTACGAAGTGGATGCGAATCGCGAGCCCTTCACCGGGGTGATCGTCGGCGCGCGCGCCGACGAGGAAGGCAGCCGCTCGAAGGAACGCTATTTTTCGCCACGCACGGAGAGCAACGTGTGGGATGTCGGCGATCAGCCTCCCGAATTCTGGAATCAGTACAAGACGGAATTTGCGCCCGGCACCCACGTGCGCATTCATCCACTGCTCGACTGGACGGAGCTGAATATCTGGGAGTACATCGAACGCGAAAACATTCCGACCGTTCCGCTGTACTACAATCAGGGCGATGACACGCGCTATCGCTCACTGGGGTGCGGTGCATGTACCAACCCGGTCGCCTCAGCGTCACACAATCCCGCCGAGATCATCGAGGAACTGCGCAGCGGCAAGTTTGCCCGCGTGGCCGAGCGAGCCGGCCGCGCGCAGGACAAGGAAGACGGCGGCGGACTCGAGACCCTGCGTCGAGACGGCTACATGTAGTCGGGCCGGGCGACGGCGGGGTCACGCCGCGCTTGTGCCCCCAGTGCGGCGCGCCCATACTCCGTCATCCGACGGTAGCGACGGCGCTTGTGTGTCCGGTGATGCTCACATCAGCCTTGGAGAACCGACGAAATGCCAAACGAGCGCAGACGATTGTTTGGGTGGATGCTCGGAACGACAGCCGGATTGGCGGTCGGCTGGCCCTTTCGAAACGCGCACGCGGACGACGGCTCGGCGCAACTGGCCCCTGACGACGCGTGGCTGCTCGATCTCTCGAAACGCAAGCAACGGGCGTTTCTCGACATTGGCGGTTTTTCGCGCGACGGCACGCCGTTCCGGCGAGCCAACGCACTGATGACCATGTTCACGACCACCTACGGCATGGCGCAAAATGACGTCGGCATCGCCTTCGGAGCACACTCGGGCGCGCTGGCGTACCTGCTGTCGCAGGACTTCTGGACGGAGTATGACCTTGCGGGAAAGGTGGCCGGTTCGCTGCGCGTTGACGACGCCGCCGCGCTGCGCAAAGCCGGTCCTTCGGCCGCATCGATCGGTGCCGATGGCGTGCGGGAGTTGCGCGCGAAGGGCATGCGTGTGCTCGCGTGCCGAAACACCATGGCGCGCTGGTCACGCGACCTCGCCGAAGCGCGCAATCTGGCGCCTGACGTTGTGCTGCAGCGCCTGAATGCCAGCTTGCATGAGGGCGTCGAACCAGTGCCCGCCATGGTTGGCGCCGCAGTGCTGGCTCAGGCGCGCGGCATGGCGTACGTGGTGGTGGCGTGAGTCGAGCGTGCGATAGCGCGTGGTGCGGGTGCGCGGGCATATGACTGATCCGGTTCGCCTTGTCGGACGACTGAGCACGTGGGCCGACGCTGGCGTCGCCCTGCTGGCAACCGTGGCGACGCTGTTCCTGTGTGTCTACACCATTGATCCAGAGCGCAGCGACTGGATCGCAGAAACCAGCACCCGTATCGCCGTGTACGGTGCCGCTGCGTTGATGGTCGGTATCGGCTTGTGGCGTGCGCGTCTGGCACGCACAACCCGCGTCGGCGCGCTACGTCGAACGGTGACGTATGCGATTGCTGCGCTGCTGGTGGTCATGGCGGGCAGACGCGCCAGCCGGCCGACACCAAACGACTGGCGACCCAACCGCGAACGTGCTGATGCGACGCCGCTCAGTGCACTCTCGTCGGTCGATCGTGTCGAATGGGGTGCACGCGTCGCGATGCACCGCGTGACCACGCAGCCGCGTGGCCGGGAACTCTCGATCCCCGACGACTGGGCGTTTCCGGCCGACGTGCGGATCGCGATCGAGCAATTCGGTGGCGACAGCGTACGGGTGTGGGCGCGCACGCCAGACGACACCACCCGATGCGCCAGGGTGCCTGACAATGGTTTGTCCATGCAGATGTCCAACAGGCCGCCCGTTTGGAAAGGATGCGGGCACGGCGTGCGCGCACCCGAGGCCTCGCGATTCCAACTACCGCAGCGGGTGGCGCAGCCCGCCACGGCCGAGCCGCTTCCAATGTTCGGTGATCCATGGAGTGAATACCGGCGCGATGGCCGGAAATCCGCGACCAGCGTGACCCCCGGCAGCGCCATCGGGTGGCGCACCACGCTCGATGGCGAAATGCGATCGTCGGTAAGCATTGTTGGGAACAGCGCGCTCATCGGAGCGCACGGGAGCGGTAGTTTGGCGGAATACAGCCTCACCACAGGCCAGCGGCTGTGGCAGATCCGCCTACCCAACTGGATTCACATGGACGCGGTGAGCGATGGGCGCGTGGCCGTCGTCGGGTTCGGCAACAATGGTGGGTCGTTCTACAATAAGTCGCCCTCCGGCGTGTCGGCATTCGCCCTCGGGACCGGTCGACTCCTCTGGACGCGCTTCGACGAGACGTCAGTCATGACGTCACCTGTCGTCCACGACACCGTGGTGGTGTACGCATCCGCCGCCGGAGTGGTGCGCAAGCGCTCGATCGCCACCGGCGCACTGGTGGCCGAAGCACGACTGCCGGGTGCGGTGATCATGGCGCCGCCAGCCAGCAGCGGCGATACCATAGTCTTCACGCAGGATCACCACGATGTGTGCGCGCTCCTGATGTCCACGCTGAAAACGCTGTGGTGCCGAGGCACGCCCTCGCGCATTTCGGTCGGGCATGCGGCGCCGACCATTTTCAACGGCACGGTGATAGTGAGTGGTGTGTCGCTACTCCGAGACGTGTCGCTGCGCGAGTTCGCCCGCCTGCCATGGAAAACGCAGCGTGCGGCACTGCGCATGATCATCTGGCCGAAGGGCGAGTTTCTGCTGGGACAGCGATTTCAGGCGTTTCGTTTGCGTGATGGCGCCCCGCTTTGGACCAGTCGCCTGTTTCCGAATGTGCGATCGGTGGTCGGCCACACGGCAGGCACGGCGGCCATCCGTGACTCCATTGGCGTGATGGTCCTGCCCAGCGCCGACACGCTCGCCGCATTCGATGTCCGCACCGGACGCGAGCTGTGGACGGCCGATGCACACGAGTCACGCGGTCCGCCGCTATTGCTCGACGACATGACCGTTAATGCCGGACACGATGGCACCATCGACGTTCGCGAGACAACCACCGGTCAGCTTCGATGCACGATGACCCGCAAGGGCGGGTACGACCGGTCAGGACCAACCGTCGCCGGCGATCTGGTGCTGTTCCCTGGATTGGACGGCGAACTTGAAGCGATTCCCAAGTCCGCCCTGCTCGCCTGTGACGCGAGCCGACTGACGCGAGCTGCGCGCACACCCTGACGTGAGAATCCCAATGCCGTCGTTTCGCTCGTTGTTCCGCGCCGCCCTGCTACTCGCCGTGGCCACGCTCACGCCGCTCGCACTGCCGGCACAGCCTCGCATCACGACGCCCAAGGACGCACTCGGCGCGAACTTCGGCGACGATTACTTCCTTGCCAATTACACGCAGATTTCGGCCTACTGGCGGACGCTTGAGAAAGAGTCCGATCGCATAAAGCTGGTGGAGATCGGGAAGACGGCAGAAGGTCGACCGCACCTGATGGCCATCGTCACGTCGCCGGAGAATCACCAGCGACTGGCGCGACTCAAGGAGATTTCCTCACGGCTGGCGCACGCCGAGGGCATCAGTGATGAGCAGGCGCGAGCGCTCGCCCGCGAGGGACGCACGGTCGTCTGGATTGACGGCGGACTGCACGCGACGGAGACGCTGGGCGCCCAGCAGTTGGGCGAGATGGTGTATCAGATGGTGAGTCGGACCGATGAGGAAACCCGTCGATTCCTCGACGACTGCGTCATCCTGTTCGTGCATGCCAATCCCGATGGCAATGAACTGGTGGCCAATTGGTACATGCGCAGCAGCGTGCCAACGCAGCGATCCATCGCCAATCTGCCGCGCCTGTACCAGAAGTACATCGGTCACGACAACAATCGCGACTTCTTCGGCAGCACGCAGGCCGAAACCGAGAACATGAATCGCGTGATGTTTCGTGAGTGGTATCCGCAACTGCTCTACAATCACCATCAGAGTGGACCAGCCGGGACCGTCGTGTACTCGCCGCCGTTGCGCGACCCGTACAACTTCAACCTGCACCCGGCCCTCATACTCGGCCTGCAATCGCTTGGCGCGGCGATGCACACGCGCCTGGTGGTGGAGAACAAACCCGGCGCCACCATGCGCTCGGGTGGTCCGTACGATGGGTGGTGGAATGGCGGTCTCCGCAACACCGCCACGTTTCACAACACAATCGCGATGCTGACCGAGATGATCGGCAGCCCCACGCCCATGCGCATTCCGTTCGTGGCCTCGCGACAGGTGCCGGGGGGCGACCTCTCCATGCCCATCGCGCCGCAGGAATGGCACCTGCGTCAGTCGGTGGACTACTCCGTATCGCTCAATCGCGCCGTGCTCGACTACGCCTCGCGACTGCGCGAAAACACGCTGTACAACTTCTACGCGATGGGCAAAACGTCCATCGAGCGCGGCAACCGCGACACGTGGACGGCCAATCCGCGACGCATCGCCGAAGTGACCGGTCAGCCGATCTTCACCTCGGGTGGCGCGGTGACCGCCGGCGGTGGTGGTCGCGGCGGCGCGTTACCGGGGAACGACGCCGATCTCTGGGCGAAGATTCGCGCACCGGAACTTCGCGATCCGCGCGGGTTCATCCTCTCGGCGAACCAGCGTGACTTCCCCACGGCCGTCAAGTTCATCAACGCGCTGCTCGAAACCGGCATCACCGTACAACGCGCCACTCGCGAATTTGCCGTGAATGGCAAGAGCTATCCGGCAGGCTCATTCGTGGTGCAATCCTCGCAGGCGTTTCGTCCGCATGTCCTCGACATGTTCGAGCCACAGCGGCATCCCGACGTATTCCCGTATCCCGGATCTGCCCCCACGCCGCCGTATGACAACGCCGGATGGACGTTGGCGTTCCAGATGGGCGTGGAATTCGATCGAATCCTCGAGTCGTTCAGCGGACCATTCGAACCGGTAAACGAATGGAATGCCAAACCGCCAGCCGGTGCGCTGCTCGCCGCGAGCGGCGCCAGAGGTTTCGTGGTGTCGAATCGCACGAACGACACATTCCGCGCCGCGAATCAGCTCATCGCGGCAGGCGAGACCGTGTCGCGCCTGCAGTCACCGCTAAGCACGAACGGACACGAATATCCAGCGGGTTCGCTCTACATCAGCGCGCGCGGCACAACGCGCGCGCACCTCACGGCAATCGCCACGTCGCTTGGTGTGAGCTTTGAAGGCGTACGGACTGCGGCGCCCAAGGATGCGCGGAAGTTGTCCGCGTCGCGCGTGGGATTGTGGGATGTGTATGGCGGATCGATGCCATCAGGCTGGACGCGCTGGATTCTCGAGCAGTTCGAGTTTCCGTTCGCGCGTGTGTTTGCACCGGCGCTCGATGCCGGCGCACTCAACGCCAGCTACGATGTGCTGGTGTTCCCCACCGGTGCGATTCCCGGTGAGCGAGGCGGTGGCCGTGGTGGTGGAGGCGGTGGCCTCGCCGAGGCGATGCCGGCCAATCTGCCGGCGGAGTTCGCCGGACAGCCCGGGCGCGTCACGCCCGATCGCACCATTCCCAAGCTGCGCGAGTTCGTGGAAAACGGCGGGACCATCATCGCGATCGGATCCTCCGCCGCAAACCTGGCCACCGCGTTCAAGCTGCCCGTCGAGAACAAGCTCGTCGAGAACGGCGCACCGCTGCCGCGCACGAAGTTCTATGTGCCCGGATCACTGCTCACCGCTGCCGTCGATGTGAACAATCCGTACGCGCAGGGCGTGACCGCTCGGGTGGACATGTTCTTCGACGACAGTCCGGCGTTTGCGCTCGGATCACAAGCGGCCGCCGCCGGCGTGACGCGCATTGCCTGGTTTGACAGCAACGTACCCCTGCACAGCGGATGGGCCTGGGGGCAGAACTACCTCGAAGGCGGCGCCGCGGCCATCGAGGCAAAGATCGGGAAGGGTCGTGTGTTGCTCTTCGGCCCGGAAATTCTGCAACGTGCGCAGCCCCATGGCACGTTCAAGTTCCTGTTCAACGCGATTCAGTTGAGCGGCGCGAAGTAGAACAGAAACGAGGTTTTATGATCCACAAGTAGTTATCAATGCCGAAGCCACGCCACCATGCGTACGCCGCACTCACTCCGATCTCTCGCTGACGAGGGCAACATGCTCGTGCTCGTGGCGATCGTCTGCGCGTTCCCGTTGATACTCGTCACGGTCCGACGAGACGGGGGCATGGTGTAGAGCTCCACAAACTCCACGTCGGCTGCCGCGAGTTGCCAGACCGGCATGGTCTTCGGACCACCGTCGAGAAGTACGGGACAATCGGGATCGACCAACTTCATGGACGCCATGTTGGCGACTTGTCGAACCTCGGTGATGCCCAGCTTGGCCATGTCTTCGCGCGTATAGAACTTCGACCAGACGGGACTCGCGCGCATGAGGCGCTGCGACATCTCGAAGACATTGGCACCGATCAACGGATTCGGTCGGCCTTCCTGCGGAATCATCCACGCGGCGATCTTGCGACCCTCATGCTCCGGTATGGTCACACCAACGCGCTGACTGGCGAATCCCTCGCGTTTCAGTTCGACCATGTAGCGGCCGGGCTTGAGCGGAAGAAAGAACGCCCCTGCCGAATCGGTGCGGGTGCTCGCCTCCTTGCCGATCACGCGCACCTCGACGTCAGGCATGGCACCGTAGGCCGTGTCACCCACCACGCCACTCAATCCCGTGCGATCGGCTGTCGTCACCATTGACGGCAGCGCGAAGCCAATGCGAATCATGCGGATGGCCACTGCGCCACCGCTCTCTCCTACCACCACGCGATGCGATCGCGCGACATAGCCGAGAATGCGCGCGATCGCAT